>NZ_JBVPVA010000242.1:0-4593 GCF_055612215.1 Actinomycetospora sp.
CGCCGGTCGCCCCGGCGGCGACGCGCGGCCCGGCCCGGCCGGTGCTGCGTGCGGGGGTCGCCTCGTTGCGCCCGGTGGGGTCGGCGTGAGCACCCTCGCGGTGACGCTCCTGCTCGTCGCCGGCGCGACGGTGGCCTGGCCGTCCGCCGGCGCACCCGGACGACTGCGGGCCCTGACTCCCGTGCCGACAGCTCGGGCACGCGGCGCGGTGTCCGGTGTGCCGGCCGTCGTGCCCGTCCTCGCCGGGCTCCTCGTCGCCGCGCTGCTCGCCGGGGTCGGGGGCGCGGTGGCGGCGGTCGTCCTCGGCGCGGTCCTGCTGCGCGGGCGACGGGCGAGGCAGGGCGAGCGGGCCCGGACGGAGACCACGGCCGGGCTCGCCGAGGGACTCGCGGCCTTCGCGGCCGAGCTGCGTGCGGGCCACCCGCCCGCCTCCGCGGCGGCCGCCGCCGGCCGGGACGCCGGGCCGGCCGCCCGCCGGGCTCTGGCCCGCGTCGAGGCGACGGCACGCCTGGGTGGTGACGTCCCGGCCGCGCTGCGCGAGCAGGCCGCCACCGACCCCTTCGCCGGGCCGCACCTGCGTCGGCTGGCCGACGCGTGGGCGCTCGCCGACCGGCACGGCATCGGGCTCGCCGCGCTGGCGGAGGCGGTCGCCGAGGATCTGCGGCTCCGCGCCCGGTTCGCGGGTCGGCTCGGTGCCCAGCTGGCCGGACCGCGCACCACCGCCGCGGTGCTCGCGGCGCTCCCGGGCGTCGGCCTGGTGCTCGGGCAGCTGGTCGGCGCCCACCCGTTCGGTGTGCTGAGCGGCACGGGCGTGGGCCAGGTCCTGCTCGTCGTGGGTGCCGCGCTGGTCGCCGCCGGGCTGGAGTGGAGCCGGCGACTGACCGCGGGGGTCGTCCGGTGACCGCCCTCGCCGCCGGACTCGTCCTCCTGGCCGTCGCGGCTCTCGTTGCCCCGGGGCCGGTCGCGTCGCGCTCGCGGGTGCGCGCGCTGCGGGGGCCCGCCGCGCCCCCGGCTCGGCCGCGACGTCGCGACGCACGACGCGACCCGTGGCAGGAGGCGGGCGCCTGGGACGAGCTCGCCGCCTGTCTGCGCGCGGGCCTCTCGCTCGACCGCGCGGTGCGGGCGGTCGCGACGTCGCTCCCCGGGACCGTCGCCGACGCCCTCACCGAGGTCGCCGACCTGCTCGCACTCGGGGCGGACCCCTCCGAGGCCTGGACGCCCGCGCTGGACGAGCCCGGGACCGCCCGGCTCGCCCGTGCGGCCCGTCGGTCCGCCCGCAGCGGCTCCGCGATCGCCGAGGTCGCCACGACGGTCGCCGCCGACGTCCGGGCCGAGGCCGCCGAGGCGGTGTCCGCCCGCGCCGAGCGGGCCGGCGTCCTCGTCGCCGGGCCCCTCGGGCTCTGCTTCCTGCCCGCGTTCCTGGCGCTGGGGATCGCCCCGGTCGTCATCGGGCTCGCCGCGCCGCTGCTGGAGCGGACATGACGACCGCGGCCCACCCCGGGCCCGGGACGAGAGGAGACGACCATGGAGAACCCGACGACGGCGGTGGCGCTGCTCATGGCCCGCCTGGTGGCCCTGACCCGCGACGAGGAGGGGATGTCGACGGTCGAGTACGCGATCGGTCTGATCGCCGCGGCTGCGTTCGCGGGCCTGCTGTTCGTGATCGTCAACGCGCCGGCGGTGATGGGCGCGCTGACGGGCCTCGTCCAGCGCGCGCTCACCCCGGCGGGTTGACCGCAGCGGACGTCGACGGCCGGTGGGACGACCGGGGGATGGTCACCGTCGAGGCGGCGATCGCGATCGGGAGCCTCGTCGCGGTGCTCGCGGTCGTGCTCGCCGCCGTCGGGGCGGTCGTCGCGCAGGTCCGCTGCGTGGACGCCGCGGGGGAGGCGGCCCGGCGGGCGTCGCGAGACGACATGGCCGGCGCCGAGGCGCTCGCCCGGGCGCTCCCGAGCGGCACCGAGGTACGCGTGGAGCCGGAGGGGGACCTGGTCCACATCGTGGTCCGGGTCCCGCCGCTCGGCGGCGCACTGCCCGGACTGCGGGTGACTGCCGAGGCGGTGGCCGCCCGCGAGCCCGCCGTCGCGGCCCCCACCGGGGAGACCGACGACACCGACCCGGAGACCTCCGGACCGCCCGTCCCACCGGCGCCGCCGCTGCCCGGCGCGCCCGCCGTGGGCGGGGCGTCACCGTGAGCGCCGTGCGGTGGCTCGGGCCGCGCGACGACCGGGGGCTCGCCACCGTCCTCGCCGCCGGGGCGATCGGGACCGTGGGGCTCCTGCTGGGCGCCCTGCTCGTGCTCGGGTCCGCGGTGGCCACCCGCCACCGCGCCGAGAACGCCGCTGATCTCGCCGCCCTCGCGGGTGCGGCGGACTCCGTGCAGGGGCGGGAGTCGGCGTGCGCTGCCTCGCGGACGGTCGCCGAGCGCAACGGCGCCACACTCGTCCGGTGCACCTGGATCGGGTGGGATCTGGAGGTCGACGTGGCCCGGACCTGCGGATGTCTACCCGTCGGGGACCTGACCACGGTGCGTGCCCGGGCAGGTCCTGTGGTGAAGGTCATGCCTCGAATCGCTGAGGGCGCGGTCAGCGATCGTCATCGGACCGTGTCCTCAGCGGACGAGCGGCCGCAGCCTCCCGCTGAGCGGTGACACGGTTGGTGCAGCCGGGGCGAGTGGTGCGTCCGACCCCCGTCCGTGGCGCGTTCGCCCGCTCGACGGTGCCAAGGGTGGCGCTCGGCGTTCCACCCCGGCCGATGGGCGACAGCGGGTGGAAATCAGGTGGCGACCCGCCGTTACTGGGGCAGGAACACCGCACGGGGTGGACCAGTACCGGGAGGACCCGCATGCAGTGGTGGGACAGCTACCGCGCCGTCTACGGCACCGAGCTCCGCGCCGAGGCCATGGTGCTCGCCGACCACGGCTGGGCGGTGGTCCCGGGCACCTTCCCGCAGGGTGACGTCTGGACCGGCTGCACCGACGCCCCGCAGGCCGGTCCCGCTCCCGTCCTCGACGATTGGGCCGCCGCGGCGACGACCGACACCGGTCGGATCGCGGACTGGTGGTCCGGCCTGCCCTACTCGATCCTGCTGCCCACCGGCCTGACGTTCGACGTCATCGAGGTTCCCGCGAGCATCGGTCGTCGCGCTGCGGCGGCGCTGCGGGCGGTCGGGGTCCCGGTGCCGATCGCCGCGACGCCGACCGGCGAGTGGCTGTTCCCGGTGCTGCCGGGCGAGCCGCTGCGCCCGGACCTCGCGGGCCGCCCGGGCATGACGCTGCACGGCCGCGGGAGCTACCTGGCGGCGCCGCCGTCGGTGTTCCCGCAGGGCTCGATCCACTGGCGGGTCCGCCCGGCGGCGTGCGGCTGGCGCCTGCCGGACCCCTACAGCGTCCAGGACGCCATGGCCGAGGCCGTCCGTGAGCGTCCGCAGCGCGGCCTGGGCGGCAGCTCCACCTACCGGCTGGCGACGGTCGCCACCGGCATCCGTTCCTGACGGACGGGCACGACCCCGGGTGCGCCCGGGACCACCACAACTGAAGACTCGGGTCGGCCAGGACCGCCGACGACGTCCCCGCGCAGCGCGCCACCGCGCAGCTCCGCCGGGAGGACGCCGAGGTCCGGCCCACCCCGCGGCGGTGGGCGCGACGTGTGCGCCCGTGACCACTCCGGAGCGCGCCCGCGCCCACCGCCGCCCGAGACAGCGCCGCAGGGCGGGTCGAGCACCCTCCCCGCCCTGCGGCGTGACAGACCTCCCCGCGGGCCGGGTGCCCCGAACCCCGGCCCGCGGCGGAACCCACCAGCCCGATCCGTCCGCGACGGCGTCGATGCCCCGGGCTGGCTCCCGCAACGCTCGCTCATCGCGCCCCGGCTCGGCCTGGCTCCACGAGGGGCACGTCAGGCAGGTTCGGGTGCTCGTTGGGCTGCGCAGTGTGCCCGTGATCTTCGGGGGCTGCAGGCGCGCTCCGGCTCGGCTCCACGAGGGGCACTTCAGGCAGGTTCGGGTGCTCGTTGGGCTGCGTGGTGTGCCCGTGATCTTCGGGGGCGGCAGGTGCGCCCGGCCGGCGCGGCTCTCGCTCGGCCTGGCTCCACGAGGGGCACTTAAGGCACGTTCGAGGGCCCGCGGGGCTGCGTGGTGTGTCCGTGATCTTGGGGAGGCGGCAGGTGCGCCCGGCCTGGCCCCACGAGGGGCACGTGAGGCACGTCAGAGGGCCCGCGGGGGTGCGTGGTGTGCCCCTGATCATCGGGCGGGCTGGCGGGCCCAGGCGCGCACGGCGATCCGGCGCGGCGCCACGCAGGAGGTCAGCCTGGCAGGCGCGTCAGCACGGCCGTGAGCACTGCGACCGCGCCGGCCTTGTCCAACGGGTCGTTGCCGTTGCCGCACTTCGGGGACTGCACACACGAGGGGCACCCCGACGGGCACTCGCAGCCGGCGATCGCGTCGCGGGTAGCCGACAGCCACGTCCGCATCGCCTCGTGCCCGCGGTCGGCGAAGCCCGCCCCGCCCGGGTGCCCGTCGTGGACGAACACCGTGGGCCGGCCGGTGTCCGGGTGCAGCGCGGTGGAGACCCCGCCGATGTCCCAGCGGTCGCAGGTC
>NZ_JBVPVA010000409.1:0-5588 GCF_055612215.1 Actinomycetospora sp.
GACCGACTCGTCCCAGGGCTACGTCGGCCCGCTGGTCGCGGCGCAGACGGTGGCGCGGGTCGCGGGGGTGGACGGCGAGATCCTCGACGCCGGGTGCGGGACGGGGCTCGTCGGTGTGGAGCTCGCCGCGCTCGGGGCGACCACGATCGACGGGGTCGACCTCTCGCCGGGGATGCTCGAGCAGGCGAAGGCGACGGGGGTCTACCGCCGGCTCGCGCCCGCCGACCTCTCCCGCCCGCTGCCGGTGTCGGCGGACTCCTACGACGTCGTCGTGTGCGTGGGGACGCTGACCCACGGCCACGTCGGGCCCGGGGCGTTCGGCGAGTTCGTCCGGCTCACGCGGCCGGGCGGGACGATCGTCGCGACGGTGCTCGACGACATCTGGGACTCCGGCGGCTATCGCGCCGAGGTCGACCGGCTCGCCCAGATGGCGATGGTCGAGGTGGTGTCGACCGACGTGGTCGACTACCGCAAGGCCGCCGGGGTCAGCGCGCGGATGGTGGTCCTGCGGGTCTTCTGACCGTCCGCCCGGACGGGGATGTGCGGACGGCCGGTTCGTCACGGTCGATGGTGACGAACCGGCCGTTCGTGCGTGGCGGGGCGTGGCGGGGTGGGATCAGAGCGCGCTGGTCAGCTCCGCGCCGGTCTTCTCGCGGACCTCGTCCTCGCTGACGCCGTCGGCGAGCTCGCGCAGCACGAGGCCGGCCTCGGTGACGTCGATGACCGCGAGATCGGTGATGATCCGCTGCACGACGCCCTGGCCGGTCAGCGGCAGCTCGCACTTCTCGACGATCTTGTGGGTGCCGTCCTTGGCGGTGTGCTCCATGAGCACGATGACGGTCTTCGCGCCGTGGACGAGGTCCATCGCGCCGCCCATGCCCTTGACCATCTTGCCGGGGATCATCCAGTTCGCGATGTCGCCGGTCTGCGAGACCTGCATCGCGCCGAGGATCGCGGTGTCGACCTTGCCGCCGCGGATCATCCCGAAGGACAGCGCCGAGTCGAAGAAGCTGGCGCCGGGCAGCGTCGTCACCGTCTCCTTGCCCGCGTTGATCAGGTCCGGGTCGACCTCGGCGTCGTGGGGGTAGGGCCCGACGCCGAGCAGGCCGTTCTCGGAGTGCAGCACCATGCCCACGCCCTCGGGCACGTAGTTGGGCACGAGGGTGGGCAGCCCGATCCCGAGGTTGACGTAGGAACCGTCCTGGAGCTCCTTCGCCGCGCGGGCGGCCATCTGCTCGCGGGTGAGGCTCATCGGTTCATCGTCTCCTGCGTCGTGCGCTTCTCGATGTGCTTGCGCTGGACTTCCTCGGGGGTCAGGGCGACGACCCGGTGCACGAAGATGCCGGGCAGGTGGACCTCGTCGGGCTCGATCTCGCCGGGCTCGACGAGCTCCTCCACCTCGGCGATCGCGAGCCGGCCCGCCATCGCGCACAGCGGGTTGAAGTTGCGCGCGGACTTGTTGAACACCAGGTTGCCGTGTCGGTCGCCCTTCCACGCCCGTACCAGCGAGACGTCGATGTCCAGGGCGGCCTCGAGCACGTAGGGCTTGCGCAGCGTCGTGCCGTCGGCCTGGGTGACCTCGAACTCGCGGACCTCCTTGGCGGGGGAGGTCGCGATGACGTTGCCCTCGGCGTCGTAGCGCCACGGCAGGCCGCCGTCGGCGATCATCGTCCCGACGCCGGCCGGGGTGTAGAACGCCGGGATACCGGTGCCCGCGGCGCGCAGCCGCTCGGCCAGCGTGCCCTGCGGGGTCAGCTCGACCTCGACCTCGCCGCCGAGGTACTGGCGGGCGAACTCCTTGTTCTCACCGATGTAGGAGGCGGTCACCCGGGAGATGCGGTGCTGCTCGAGCAGCACGCCCAGCCCCCACCCGTCGACGCCGCAGTTGTTGCTCGCGACCTTGAGGTCGCCGACCTCGGTCCGGTTCAGCGCGTCGATCAGCACGATCGGCACCCCGGAGAGGCCGAACCCGCCGACGGCGAGCGAGGCGCCGCTCGGGATGTCGGCCACCGCCTCGTCCGCGCTCGCGATCACCTTGTCGATCCGGCTCATACGCTTCCTTTCCTGAGACTCGAGCCTTTCATGAACTCGAGCCCTTCACGTGCTCGGCCAGCAGTGGGGTCACGACCTCGGCCCGCTGGTAGGACGCGAGGTGGGCGGCGTCGTCGAGGACCTCGAAGCGCGCGCCGGGGATGCCGTCGGCGAGGACCTGGCCGTGCTCGGGCGGGGTGGCCGGGTCCTGGGCCCCCGAGATCACCAGGGTGGGCGCCGTGATCGACGCCAGCCGGGAACGCGAGTCCCAGGCGACGATGGCCTCGCAGCACGAGGCGTAGCCCTCGGGCGGGGTCGCGGCGATCATGTCGCGCATCTGCGCCACCGCGTCCGGGGCGGTCTCCCGGAAGTCGTCGGTGAACCAGCGCGTGACCACCCCGTCGGCGATCTCGGCGACCCCCTGGCTCCGGGCGGTCTCGGCGCGCTCGACGTACGTGTCCGGGTTGGCGAACTGCGCGGAGGTGCAGAGCAGCACCAGCGCGCTCACCCGCTCGGGGGCGTGCAGGGCGACCGCCTGGCTCATCGCCCCGCCGAGCGACACCCCGGCGAACGCCGCCCGGTCGACCCCGAGGTCGTCGAGGGTCTCGAGGACGTCGTCGGCCAGGTCCTCCACGAAGTAGGGGCCGTCGGGCACCGGGGAGCCGCCGTGGCCCCGGGTGTCCATCGTCAGCACCCGGTACTCCCCGGCGAGGTCGCGGCGCTGGGGCGCCCACATGTCGACGGTGGACCCGAGCGAGCAGAGCAGGACGAGGACGGGGGCGTCGGGAGGGCCCTCGTCGGTCACGTGGAGACGCACTGCCCCACCCTCTCCCATCGGACGCCGGGACGACACCGGCCTTCCGGCGATCGGCAACATCGACGGGTCGAGCTCGGCTGCGCTGCGTCTCCCGGAGTCACCGATCGAGCTTCGACGGGTGCCGGGTCAGCGCGGTGACCTCGATGTCCATGTACGGGAAGAGCGGCAGGCTGGAGAGGAGCTCGTGCAGCTCGTCGCCGGACTCGACGTCGAAGCGGCTGACGTTCGCGTAGCGCCCCACCACCCGCCAGAGCTCCGGCCACTTCCCGGCGCCCTGGATCTCGTGGGCGCGGGCCTTCTCCCGGGCACGGAGGTCGTCGGCGACCTCCTGCGGCATGTCGTGGGGCAGACGGACGTCCATGCGGACGAGGAACTGCACGGGGTCCTCCGTGATCGACGGTCTCCTGACGTCCGGTGTCGGCACCAGGGCTTCTCCGGCACGTCAGTCGAGGCGGTAGTGGGCCAGCTTGTCGGGATCGATCCTCGCGCCGAGGCCCGGCTCCTGCCGCGCGGCGAGGCGGCCGTCGACGATCACGGGCGGTTCGGCGAGGACGTCGTCGGTCATCAGCAGGTAGTTGGTGACCTCCACGGGCTGGCGGGCCAGCGCACGCAGCCCGCACCCCAGCGCGACGGAGGCGACGGTGCCGAGCATCCCGTCGATCTGGTTCCCGACCACCGTCGTCACCCCGAGCCCCTCACAGAGCCCGACGATCTTCGCGGAGTCGGTGAACCCGGTGCGCGCGACCTTGACGCTGATGGCCTGCGCGTCGCCGTCGAGCAGTGACCGGGCGACTCCGCCGAGGGTGATCGTCGACTCGTCCCCGACGACGGGGATGGGGCTCGCCGCGACGATGCGCCGCCGGCCCAGCACGTCGGCGGCCGGGTTGGGCTCCTCCAGCATCGACACACCGTGGTCGGCGAGCCGGCGCGACGCGACGATCGCGGTGTCGGCGTCCCAGCCGCGGTTGGCGTCGGCGTAGAGCTCGACCGCGTCGCCCAGCTCCGCCCGCAGCGCCCGGACCGCTGCCATGTCGACGCCCAGCTCGCGACCCACCTTGATCTTGAAGGCGTCGACGCCGTGGTCGTCGCGCATCTCGACGGCGTCGGCGACCATCTCCTCCGGCGTGCCGAGCCCGATCATGTGGGCGGCGCGGACGTCGTCGGCGGCGTGCCCGAGCAGCACGTGCACCGGCTGCCCGCACGCCTGCCCGACGAGGTCCCAGAGGGCGACGTCGATCGCGCCCTTGGCCGCGTTGTTGGCGACCGTGCGGTCGAGGTCGGCGCGGACGCGCTCGCGGGCGAAGGGGTCGGCGCCGACGAGCACCGGCGCGAACAGGTCGCGGACGGCGGCGACGATCGAGGCCGCCGTCTCCCCGTAGGTGTAGGGCCGCGGCGGGGCCTCACCGTGCCCGACCAGGCCGTCGTCGGTGGTGATCCGGACGAGGACGTGGTCGGCGGCGGTCACCCGGCCGCTGGCGAACCCGAACGGGCGGCGGTAGGGGATCGCGAGGGGGATGGCCTCGACGGAGTCGATCTTCACTGCGGGGTCCTCTCGTGGCCACCCAGGACGGCGAGGGCCTTCTTCAAGGCGGGGGAGCGGATCGGGGCGAGCGGAGCGTCGGGGGATTCGACATCGTCGCGACGCCAGGCCAGCGCGACGTCGGCGGTGACGTCGCACCCGGTCAGCTCGCGATAGCGCACACCGTCGACGGTCACGGCGAGCACCGAGGCCGGCAGCAGTGCCACCCCGAGTCCCGCGGCGACGAGGGCGAGGACGATGGAGGTCTGGTCGGCGTCGTGGGTGTGTCGCGGGACGAAGCCGGCGGCGCGGCACGCCCGGTCGGCGGCGGCACCGACCACGGAGCCCGGCGCGGAGTACACGACGAAGTCCTCGTCGGCGAGGTCCGCGAGCGCGACGGCGCCGTCGGCCGAACCGTCGTCGCCGCGCCAGCCGGCCGGCACGGCGAGCACCAGGCGCTCCCGGGCGAGCAGCCGCGTCGCCAGCGACCCGTCGCCGACGGGCGGGCGCAGGACGGCGAGGTCGATGCGGTGCTCGACGAGCGCGGCCTCGAGGGCCGGGGTGAGCATCTCGGACCGGAAGCGCAGGGTGAGGTTCGGCAGCTCGGCGCCGAGCCGGCGGACGAGCTCGGGCACGTGGCGGTAGGTCGCCAGCGCCGTCGCCCCGATCCGCAGCCGCCCGAGGTCGCCGGCGGCCACCCGCGAGACCTGCTCGCGGGCGGCCCCCACCGACTCCAGGATGCGGACGGCCTCCGGCAGCAGCGCCTCCCCGGCGGCGGTGAGGTCGACCCGGCGCGTGGTCCGCTCGAACAGCGGCGTGCCCAGGTGCGACTCCAGCTGCCGGATGGCCTGCGACAGCGGCGACTGGGCGATGTACAGCTGCTCGGCCGCCCGCCCGAAGTGCCGCGTGTGCGCCACCGTCACGAAGTAGCGCAGCTGCCGGACCTCCATCGGGAGTTACTCGGGCTCCAGCACGAAGTCGCGGTCCGAGCGCACCTCGTCGCCGTTGCCGGTGGACTGCGGGTCGAGGGTGAGCTCCGGCTTGTCGGCCGAGGCGACGTCGTTGCCCAGGTAGGGGTCCCCGGTGAAGAACAGCTGGGTGGTCAGCGTCCGGTGGCCCGGGGCCGAGACGAGCAGGTGGATGTGCGCGGGGCGCCACGGGCTCCACCCGGCGGCCAGCGTCATCTTCCCGGTCGGGCCGTCGAGCGGGATGGTGTACGGC
>NZ_JBVPVA010000485.1:0-1235 GCF_055612215.1 Actinomycetospora sp.
GGTGGCCGTCGGGGTCGTAGAGCAGCAGCCGGACACGGCTGTGGGCGCGGTGCCAGGCCATGGCGACGGCGACGGAGTGGGGGACCGGGCCGCGGCCGGGAATCTGGGCGGCGCGGCGGTCGAGGCCGAGCACCGTGCGCAGTCCGGCGCGTAGCGCAACCCGGGGCACGAACGGCACCCGCCACGGCTCCTCACCTGCGGCGGCACCGGCGACGTGCGGGTCGGGGTCGTGCTGCTGGGTGTCTAGCGGACCGCACACCTCCCCGACGGCGAGGCCCCCGACGACCGCGACCCGAGCAAGCGCCCGCTCGACCACGACGACCACGACGACCACGACGGCGGCCTCGCCGTCGGGGAGGTGTGCGGTCCACTAGACACCCAGCAGCACGATCCCGACCCGCACGTCGCCGGTGCCGCCGCCGGTGAGGAGCCGTGGCGGGTGCCGTTCGTGCCCCGGGTCGCGCTACGCGCTGGACTGCGCACGGTGCTCGGCCTCGACCGCCGCGCCGCCCAGATTCCCGGCCGCGGCCCGGTCCCCCACTCCGTCGCCGTCGCCATGGCCTGGCACCGCGCCCGCAGCAGCGTCCGGCTGCTGCTCTACGACCCCGACGGCCACCTCGAACACACCCTCACCCTCCGGGCACCGCGACGGGGCGTGCCGCCCCCGCACGCCCACCAACGCCGCCACCACATCGTCGAGCTCACCGCCTCCACCCACGAACTCGACGAACTGGCCGCCACCGCGCTCGGCGACGAGCAACTCGCCCTCGATGCCGACCCCCCACCCGGCGGAGTCCTCATCCGCGGCGACGCCCTCGGCCTGCTCCGCAGTGCCGTCCAGGCACTGGCCGAGGCCCGCGCCCGGCCGGTCGAGGAGCATCCCGCCCACACCGACGCCGAGGTCGGGAACCGGTTCCCCAGCGCCGCCCTGCGCGCCTGGGTCCAAGCCCGCGACCAGACCTGCCGCTCCCCGGGCTGCGCCACCGACGCCACCCGCTGCGACATCGACCACACCCTGCCCGTCGCCGAGGGTGGGCTGACCCGCGCCGACGACCTCGGCCCGCTCTGCCGCCGCGACCACACCCTCAAACACGACCCCGACAGCGGCTGGAGCGTCCACCAGGCCCACCCAGGACGCTTCGAGTGGACCTCCCCCACCGGCCGCACGCACACCGAAGAACCCGAGCGCTACCGCCCCGGCCCCGGACCCATCCCACGCAGCGACGACGACCACG
>NZ_JBVPVA010000718.1:0-8048 GCF_055612215.1 Actinomycetospora sp.
GCCGGGCACGGCGAGGACTCCGACGGCGCGCCCCCGCCGGCGAGCCAGGTCCACGCGCCGGCACCGCAGGTCACGGCGCCGGGCGACGGGCCGGCCCGGGCACCCGCCCCGGCCGTCGCGCCGCGGACGGACGACGACGGCGACGGCTGAGTCCGGAGCGCGCGGCTCAGCGCCCGCGTAGCGCGGCCTGGACGATCCGGTCGCGCGCGTCCGCGTCCGCGCCGGGTGAGCGGTCGCCGTCGAGGAGCTCGCCGAGCGCGGCCAGGAGGGGGAAGCGGTCGAGGTCGTCGGCCACCCAGCCGCGGGCGAGGCGGGCGGCGGGCACGCCCTCGACCAGGCGCCCCTGCGCCGCCATGGCATCGAGGGCGACGCTCGGGCGCTCGCCGCCGCCGACCCGGACGCCGAACACCTTGTTGCGGCCGCTCAGGCCGGTGACCTCGAGGTCGCCCACTCCGGCCGGCCCGTAGGGCGTGGCCGGGTCGCCGCCGGCGCGCGCGGTGGCCTCGCTCAGCTCGCGCACCGCGCGGGTGAACAGGGCGGCACGCAGGTCGTGCCAGGGCTGCCCGCCGGCCTCGGTGGGCAGCCCGTCGGCGATCCCGAGCGCGATGGCGTAGACGTTCTTGAGGGCCGCGCACACCTCGACGCCGGGCTCGTCGGCGCACGCCTCGACGCGGTAGACCGGCGTGCTCATCGCCTCGGCGAGCCCCTCGGCCTCGCGGGCACCGACCACCGCGACGGTGGGCCGCCCGGCCGCGACCTCGTTGGCCTTGCACGGGCCCCCGACCACGGCGAGCCGGGCCTCGGGCGCGCGGGCGCGGACCGCGTCGGGGATCAGCACCGGCCCGTCGTCGGTGGGGACGAAGCCCTTGGTGGCCAGGGCCAGGACGGCGGCCGGCGGCAGCAGCGGCAGCGCGCGGTCGAGCACGTCGGTCAGCCCGGCGGAGGAGATCGCGACGAGCACGGCCTCGGCGCCGTCGAGGGCGGCGGCCAGGTCCTCGGCGTCGTACAGGGCGCACCCCTCGGCCAGGCGCACCCCGGTCCCCGGGTGCGGCCCTCCGGCCCGCAGGGTCTCGAGGATCTCCCCGTCGAGCCACGTGCCCCACAACCGGACGTCGTGCCCGCCGGCGCGCAACGGCGTCGCGAAGGCCGAACCCATCGCGCCGGCTCCCAGCACCGTGAACCGCACGGCCGCGGAGTCTACGACTACCGGCCACGGCCGCCCGCGCTCTAGCGTGGGCGCCGCGGGGCCCTGGCGACGGCGGAGGGACGGCGATGACGGACGCGACCGGTGGGGGCGACACACCGGTTGTCATGGCCGTCGACTGCTCGACCACCGCGGCGAAGGCGCTCGCGGTCGACGCCCGGGGGCGCACCGTCTCCTCGGCCCGCCGCGACCTCGCGGTCCACTGCCCGCACCCCGGCTGGCACGAGCAGGACCCCGAGGACTGGTGGACCGCGACCCGCGACGCGATCGCCGAGGCCGTCGCCGGGCTGCACGGCCGACCGGTGCGGGCCCTCTGCCTGACCCACCAGCGGGAGTCGTTCGCCTGCCTCGACGGCACCGGCGTCGCGCTGCGCCCCGGCATCCTCTGGCTCGACGGCCGGGCCGACCAGGAGATCGCGGCTCTGGGCACCGACCACGTCCAGGAGCTCTCGGGCAAGCCGCCCGACGTCACCCCGGCGCTGTACAAGCTCGCGTGGCTGGCCGCGCACGAGCCCGAGGTGCTGGGCCGGGCCGAGCAGGTCGGCGACGTCGCGGCCTGCCTGCACCGCCGGCTCACCGGCCGGTGGGCCACCAGCACGGTCTCGGCCGACGCCCTCGGCCTGTTCGACCTGGCTAGCCGCACGTGGTCCCCGGAGCTCCTCTCGATGGCCGGCGTGCGCGTCGAGCAGCTGCCCGAGCTCCTCGCCCCCGGCGAGCCCGTCGGGGAGCTGACCGCGGAGGCGGCGTCCGCGCTCGGGCTGCCGACGAGCACCCCGGTCCTCGCCGGGCTCGGCGACGGGCAGGCCGCCGGCCTGGGGGCGGCCGCGACCGACCCCGGCACCGCCTACCTCAACGTGGGCACGGCGCTGGTGCTCGGCGTGTCCACCCCGGCCTACGTCTGGGACCGTGCCTTCCGCACCCTCGCCGGCGTCGCCTCGGGCACCTTCACCCCCGAGACGCTGCTGAGCTCGGGCACCTACCTGACGACGTGGTTCCGCACCGAGTTCGGGGCCGACGGGGACGGGCGGCCGGACGAGGCGCTCGAGCGGGCGGCCGCGGAGGCCGGGCCCGGCGCCGGTGGCCTCCTCACGCTCCCCTACTGGAACGCCGCACAGGCGCCCTACTGGGACCCGCTCGCGCGCGGGGCGATCGTCGGCTGGTCCGGCA
Source organism: Actinomycetospora sp. (assembly GCF_055612215.1). NCBI lineage: Bacteria > Bacillati > Actinomycetota > Actinomycetes > Pseudonocardiales > Pseudonocardiaceae > Actinomycetospora > Actinomycetospora sp. Next base: position 2,372 of record NZ_JBVPVA010000718.1, read on the forward strand.
GCCACACCCCGGGCCACGTCTACCGCTCGCTCATGGAGGCGTGCGCCTACGAGGTCCGCCTGCACCTCGAGGGCCTCGAACGGTCCACGGGGACCCCGATCACGACGATCCGGGCCATGGGCGGCGGCGTGCGCAGTCCGCTGTGGAGCCGGCTGCTGGCCGACGTCACGGCCCGTCCGCTGCAGATCTGCGAGGGTGAGGAGATGAGCGCACACGGCGCCGCGGTGCTCGCCGCGGCCGGCACGGACGATCCGGGCGTGCTCGCCGACACCGCCGCGGCGATGGCGCCGTCGACCCGCACCGTGGAGCCCGACCCCGCCGCGCACGAGCGGTACGGACCCTTCTACGACGCCTACCGCGGGCTCTACCCCGCCCTGCGCGAAACCTTCGTGGCGCTGGCGACGGCCCGTCGCGCGCTCGGCTCGCCCGTGACGACCCCGTGAGGGCCGCGGTGTTCCACGCGCCGGGCGACCTGCGCCTGGAGGACGTCGAGGACCCCGAGCCCGGCCCCGGCGAGATCGTCGTCGACGTACGGGCGGCGACGACCTGCGGCACCGACCTCAAGTCCTACCGGCGCGGGCACCCGAAGATCTTCCCGACGCTGCCGGCGCGGTTCGGTCACGAGTTCGCCGGGGTGGTCTCCGCGGTCGGCGACGGGGTCGAGCGCTTCCGGCCCGGGATGCGGGTCGTCGCGGCCAACACCGCCCCCTGCTACGCCTGCTGGGCCTGCACCATCGGGCGGTTGAGCCTCTGCGAGAACCTCGTGTTCCTCAACGGGGCGTTCGCCGAGCGGGTCGCGGTCCCCGCCGCCATCACCGCGCGCAACACCTTCGAACTGCCCGACCACCTCGACTTCGCCGCCGCGGCCCCCGTCGAACCCCTGGCCTGCGTGGTGCACGGCGTCGCGGAGAGCGGCATCGGGCTGGGCGACACCGTCGTCGTCCACGGCGCCGGACCGATCGGGCTGATGTTCGTGCGCCTCGCCGTCCTGCGCGGCGCCGCCGTCGTCGCCGTCGACGTCTCCCCCTGGCGCCTGGAGCAGGCGCGGGCGGCCGGGGCGTCGGAGACCGTCGACGTGAGCGCCGACGACGGGCCCGAGGCGCGGGCGGCGCGGGTGCGCCGGGTGACGCCCGGCGGGCGGGGCGCCGACGTCGGCGTCGAGGCCGCGGGCCTGCCCGAGGTCTGGGAGCAGGCCGTGCGCGCGCTGCGCCCGGGCGGGACGGCCGTGCTGTTCGGCGGGCCGGCCGCCGGGTCGACGGTCACCATCGACGCCGTCGCCATGCACTACGCCGAGTACACCCTCAAGGGCGTCTTCCACCACACGCCGGAGCACGTCGCGACCGCGGTCGGCCTCCTCGCCGGGGGCCAGGTGGACGGCGACTTCCTCGTGACCGAGACCCGCCCGCTCGACCGCCTCGTGGAGAGCCTCGAGGACATGGCCGCCGGTCGCGGCAGCAAGTACGCGCTCGTCCCCTGAAGTCCCGACCCGCCGACGTCCACGAGAGGAGCGGCGATGCTGCTCGCCGAGGTCCGCCAGGAGATCGCCGACGCCTGTCGCACGCTGCAGGAGCGGGGGCTGGTGGTGGGCACCGCCGGGAACATCTCGGTCCGCGTCGACGACCTCGTCGCGATCTCCCCGAGCGGGGTGGACTACCCGGGCCTGACGGCCGACGACGTCGGTGTCCACCGCCTCGACGGCTCCCCCGTCGAGGCGCCCCTCAAGCCGTCGAGCGAGTTCCCGCTGCACCTGGCCGTCTACGCCGAGCGCGACGTGGCGGCGATCGTCCACACCCACGGGGTGCCGTCGTCCGCGCTCTCCACCGTCGTCGACGCGGTGCCGACGTCGCACTACTACTCCGCGCTGTTCGGCGGCCAGGTCCGGGTCGCGCCCTACGCCCGGTTCGGCTCCGACGCCCTCGCGGCGAACGTCCTCGAGGCGCTGCGCGACCGCACCGGCGCGCTCATGGCCCACCACGGCGCCGTCACCCTCGGGCCGTCCCTGGCCAAGGCGCTCGACCTGGTCGCCTACCTCGAGTACATCTGCGACCTGCAGCTGCGGGCGCTGGCCACCGGCCTGCCGGTGCGCACGCTGAGCACCGAGGAGATCGAGGGCGTGGTGGCCGACCTGGCGGGCTACGGCCAGCAGCGCTGAGGAGACCCGGCCGGGCGGCGGGAGCCACCCGGCCGGGCCGGACTCACGCGGCCGGGCCGCCGAAGTACTGGTAGCTGCCCCAGCTCGACCCGCTGTTCATGGTGCAGCGGATCGTGTACGCGGTGGTCGGGCAGCCGCTGGCCGCGGCGTCGACCTCGGGCACCCCGGCCAGGTCGGCGAGCGCGCCGCCGACCGTCGACTGATAGCGCAGGTTGCTCTGGAACGCCGCCCGGGAGTACCCGGCCTCGGCGTGGTGGCCGCTGCCCATCTGGTCGGTCGTGGAGCAGGGGTTGCCCAGCGCCGAGTAGACCTCGCCGCCGAACGAGACCCACTGGGCCTGCGTCGCGAGGCCGGTCCCGAACAGCGACGCCGGGTAGTAGCCCATCCACGTCCACGGGCCGTTCCGGTCCGTGGCGAAGCCGAGCCACCAGTTGCCGGAGAAGAGCTGGAACTTCAGGCCGATCACGAGCTGGGTCGGGTTGCCGTACCCGCTGCTGCCGTTGATCCGGATGCCGGGGTAGATCGATGCGTCGTGCTGCACCCAGCCCTGGTGCAGCCGGTTGTACCCGCCGACCTTGTCCCCGTCCGACGCGTAGCCGTTGGTGGTGAAGTAGCTGAACACGTGGTTCGCGAGGTCGCCGTTGAGCGCCTTGTCGACCGTCAGCCCGGCCTCCACCGACTGGACGTGCGGGGTCTGGTAGTTCTGCAGCCAGGTCTGGGAGATCGAGTGGTCGTCGCCCGGCGAGGACGGGATGCCGACCTGCGGGTCCCAGACGTTGTACCAGCCCTCGCAGCCGTAGCAGGTCACGCTCTGCGACGACGTCGAGTGGAAGTAGCCAGCCGGGTCCGGGTCCGTGGGCTGCAGGTTCGCCCGGTTCACGTTCACCCGCAGGCCGCCGCGCTTCGGCCCCTGCCCCGTGGCGAGGGCGTGGCTGATCGTGCCGGGGTCGGGTCGCAGGATCGGCACGGTGCCCGCCGGTCCCCCGGTCCCGACGTCGAGGCCGGCGACCTCGATCTGGACGTCCCGGTCCGTCGCGTCGGCGGTGGTCGTCGTGGCCGAGCTCGGCGGCGGGGAGGCGAGCGGCCCGACCCCCTGGCGGTCGGCGGGAACCCAGTCGAGCACGTGCCCGGCGGGGGTGGTGGTGGTCGCGGCGACGTGCAACGCGTCGTGGCGCGCCCGGAGGCGGGCGGCGATCTCGGTCGCGACGCTGCGGTCCTGGATGTCGGTCATGGTGGTGCTCCCTCGGAGTGGGTGCGGATCGGGATCGGTCGGTCGGATCGGGATCGGATCGGGGTCGGTGACGGGCTCAGGCGGTGACGGCCGCGAGCAGGGCGCGGACGTTCGGCACCCCGAGACCGGTGACGAGGTCGAAGCCCGGCGTCGCGTGGTAGGCGCCGTTGCTGCCGGCCGTGACGTCGCGGAAGCAGTCGCTGCCCGCGAGCGGGTAGAGGACCGGGCCGAGGAACGGCAGCGGCGTCATGCCCGCGTCCGCGCGGGCCTGGTTGAGGAGGGCGCAGAAGCCGGCCCAGATCGGGGCGCTCCAGCTCGTCCCGCCGTACTGCACGACCTGCCCGCCGAGGACGACGAAGCCACCCTGCTCGGGATCGGCGGTGAGGCCCACGTCGGGGACCAGGCGCTGCGTGCCCCCGACGCCCGGTCCCTGCTGCCACGCCGGCCGCGGGAAGTAGACGCTGCGGCCGCCGCCGCTCCCCGACCACCCGCGCTCGCGGGCGACGCTGCCGTCGGCGGCGAGCTCGAGCGTCGTCCCGCCGACCCCGATCACGTAGGGGTCGGACGCCTCGAACTCCGCCTGCAGCGGGCCGGTGGCGCTGTGCCCGGTCCCGTCGGGGTTCGAGCCCGCGTCCCCGGAGGAGACGAAGACGTTGACGCCCAGCGCGGCGAGCTTGAGGAACTTCTGGTGCTCGACGGCGACCTCGCCGCCGGGCCCGTTGAGGTACAGCTCCCCCAGCCCGAGGCTGATCGAGAGCTGCCGCAGCCCGGGCCGCTGGGCCGCGTCGGCGAGGATCCGGTCCAGGGCACGGTCGAGGTCGGTGAACGCGAGCGACCCGGTGGCGTAGATGCGGACCGTCGCGCCGGGCGCGATGCCGCTGGTCCACTCGGCGTCCAGCGTCTCCTCCCCCTCCGGCACGGGGAGCTGCCCGTTACCGACGTGGACCTTCTCGACCTGGGAGAGCGCGACCGAGAGGCCGTTGCGCTTCCAGAACTCCTCGAGGTCCGAGTCGGCCGGGAACGTGTCGATGAGGATCGCGATCGTCTGGCCGCTGCCGTCGACGGTGAGGCCGTCGGCGCCGTACGCCCCGAGGATCTCGGCGACGGTGTAGGGCGGGGCGTTGTCGACCTCGGTGGTCGGGGTGGCCGCCGGCGTGACACCCAGCCCGGCCCGGTTGCCGTCGCGGGGGGTGCGGCGCCGCGAGCTCTTCGACGCCTGGACGAAGGGCTGGGTGCCGCCGATGGCCTGCACCGCGGCGCCCACCTCGGCCGGCAGGCTCGGTGCGTTCCGGGCCGCGGTGTAGGTGAACCCGTTGCGGCTCACGCGGACCATCTGCACCTGGAGGCTCGAGGCGATGACGTCCGCCGGGGCGCTGGCGTAGACGCTGGAGCCGTCGGCGGCGACGTCCTCGATGGCGTACCCCTCGCCGCGCAGCCAGTCCTGCAGCGCCGTCGCGGCGGCGTCCTGCGCGCCGTAGTGGGTGGCGAGGTCGGCACCCGACACCGTCTCGCCGCGCGCCACCCGCGCCTCGAGGTCGGCCTGGGCGCCGTCGGGCATCGCCAGCGAGAAGTGCAGCGTCAGGCGGTCCGCCCGGTGCTGCTCCCCGGCGGGATGGACCATCAGGCCGTTCGGCAGCGGCCCGGACTCGACGGGGACCGGGACGACGCTGTCGTGGAAGATCTTGCGATCGGACATGGGCGCACCTGCTCGATGTGGGCTCCCGGCACCGGGAGCGACGTGACGGTCGCCGGGCGTCCGCCGTCGGCGGCGGGCCCGGACACCGGGAACGAGGCGCGGGACGGGCCGCCAGATACGTCCCGGCCCCGGGGTCGTGCGCGTCCGTGGCCGCGCGTCGCGTCACCCGGGGATCCCCCGGGGTCGGGCGCCGGCCGGTCCGCGGCGACCCCCGGGGTTCGACGGATCCGCCCCGACCTGGGCTTTCACAGGCTCCTCGGTAGTCGAACGAGGAGTTGCGGATGTCCACGGCGGTCGCGGTCACGGGGTGGAGCACGGCGGAACTGGTCGAGGCGGCGCGACGGAGCGAGCCCGCGGCGTGGGAGGAGATGGTCGAGCGCTACGGGCCGCTGGTGCGGGGCGTCGTGCGTCGCCGCCGCCTCCAGGACTGCGACGTGGCGGACGCGGTGCAGAACACCTGGCTGCGCGCCATGGAACGCCTCGGCACATTGGACCGGCCCGAGCGGCTGCCGGGCTGGCTCGCGAGGGGGGCCGCCCGCGCGGCGCTGGCCGTGATCCGCCGGTCGGGCCGGGAGGTCGTCGCCGGCCACGCCCTGCC
>NZ_JBVPVA010001033.1:0-5205 GCF_055612215.1 Actinomycetospora sp.
CCTCCTCGCAGATGGTCACCAGCTCGTCGAGCGCCTCGAACACCCGGTACACGTCGGCCACCTCCTGCGTTGACTCCGCAGGTCAGTGTGCGGCGCCCGCGCCCGGGGTCCGCGCATTCGCCCCCGCCCCGGCGTGTCCGCGCGACATCCGGCGGCACCTGGACACACCGGTGACCCTGACGTGACCCTGGTCACATGCACACGATGGTCCGGCTGCTCGGTCCGGTCGACGTGGTCGGGCCGACCGGCGAGGTGCGGCTGGGCGGCCCGAAGGAGCGGTGCCTGCTGTCCGTCCTGGCCACCCACCCGGGTCGGGTCGTGCCCGAGGACCAACTGGTCGACGCGCTCTGGGACGGGTCCCCGCCCCGCACGTCGAGCAAGACCCTCCAGAACTACGTCCTGCGCCTCCGCCGGCGTCTGGGGAGCGCGACGATCGTCACCTGTACACCCGGCTACCGGCTCACGACGATTCCGACGGACGTGGGCGCGGCACGCGCATCGATCGTGCGTGGCCGCCGCGAGGCCGCCGTCGGGGAGTTCGGCGCGGCGGTCCACGCCTTCGACGCGGCCCTGGCGCTCTGGCGGGGCCGGTCCCTCGCGGAGTTCGCCGACCGCCCCTTCGCCCGCGGCGAGGCGGCCGCCCTCGACGAGCTGCGCGCGACGACCGTCGAGGAGCGCACGTCCGCGCTGCTGGCCGCGGGCGACCACCCCGACGTCGTCGCCGAGTGCGAGAAGCTCGTCGCGGAGGAGCCGTTGCGCGAGCGCCGGTGGGCCCACCTGATGCTGGCCCTGTACCGGGACGGACGGCAGGGCGAGGCGCTCGACGCCTACCGGCGGCTGGCCGGGCTCCTGGGCGAGGAGCTCGGGGTCGACCCGGGGCCGGAGGTCCGGGCCCTGGAAGCCGCGATCCTGGCCCAGGATCCGGTCCTGCGGCCCGCGGCACCGTCGACCGGGCCGGGACCGGGACGGACCACGAGCACGACCAGGGCGGCGGCCTGCATCGGTCGCGACGCGGAGCTCGGGACGTTGCTCGAGCACCTGGCCGACGCCGAGGACGGGCGGGGACGGGTGACCCTCCTGTGCGGCGAGCCCGGCATCGGCAAGACCCGGCTCCTGGGCGAGCTGGCCGCACGGGCGACCGCCCGGGGCGCCCGCGTCCTGCGCGGTCGGTGCCCGGAAGCGGGCGGGCTCCCGTACCACCCGTTCGCCGAGGCGCTCGAGGCCTGCCTCGACGGAGCCGCTGCTCCGCCGGCCCTCCGGCCGCTGACCGACGGCGCGGTCCCGTCGGGCCGCCCGGAGCTGCGGCCGGACGAGCTGCGGTCACGGCTGCTCGACGCGATGGCCCGGTTCGTGACGGCGCGCAGTGCCGAGGCCCCGGTCGTGCTCGTCGTCGACGACCTGCACTGGGCCGACGACGGCACGGTCGCCATGGTGCGCCACGTCGCCCGTCACGCGGCCGACCACCGCCTGCTGGTCGTCGGCGCGTACCGCGGCAGCGAGGTCACCGGGGCGCACCCGCTCAGCGAGGCACTCGGCGCGCTCTGCGGCGAGACGGAGTGTCGGGTCGTCGGTCTCGGCGGACTGGACGTCGGGTCGATGCGACGGCTGGTGAGCGCCATGGCGGGTGCTCCCGTCGGTGCCGAACTGGTCGGGGCCATCGCCGCCGAGACCGGCGGCAATCCCCTGTTCGCCCGGGAGATCGTCACGCACCTGCGCGAGGACCGGCAGCTCCGCGTGGGGCCGGACGGGACGCTCGCGGCCTCGCTCCCGCTGACCACCGTGCCTGAGGGGGTCCGCCAGGTGATCGCCCGGCGGCGGCGTCGCCTGACGGTGAGGACGAACCGCCTCCTCGACCTCGCCGCGGTGGTCGAGGGCCCGTTCCCCTTCGACCCCGTCCGGCGGGCCGCAGGGCTCCGCGACGCCCAGGGACTCCTCGCCCTCGACGAGGCCCTCCAGGCCGATCTGATCGTCCCGGACGCCTCCCCGGACCGCTACGACTTCACCCACGCGCTCATCCGGCACGCGGTCCTCCGGGAGCTGAACCCGTCACGACGCCTACGGCTGCACCGGGAGCTCGCCGTCGCGCTCGCGGCCGCACGGCGCGCGGGCGTGCGGATCGGCGCAGCCGAGGTGGCGCTCCAGTACCACCGCGCGGCCTCCCTCCCGGGCTCCGCGGCCGGCGTCGCGCCCGCGGTCGAGGCCGCCGACCGGGCCGGGTCCATGGGCGCCCACGAGGAGCGGGCGGCCTTCCTGCGGATCGCCCTCGACCTGCTCCCGCCCGACGACCACCGGCGCGCGACGCTCCTCGCCCGCCGCGCCGACGCCCTGGCGTGGGCGCTCCGCTTCGACGAGGCCGTCGGGTCCGCGCGCGCCGCGCTCGCCGCCGGCGCGGGTGCCACGACGCGCGCGGAGGTGGCCACGGTGCTGGCGGCGGCGGGCAGCATCACCCACGCCTGGGCGCTCGCCGCCGACGGCGAGGCCCCGGCCGGCGGCGTCGACCCGGTCGGCCGGGCGTCGTTGACACTGCTCGACCTCGAACGCCGCGAGGCCGCGGACCCGGACCACCCCGGCATACCCCTGGACCTCCCGGGCCGGCGGGCGGCGCTGGAGACCCTGCACCGGTCGGGGCGACTCGCCCGCCGCGGGGACCTGGGCCGCTACGCCCTCGCCGCCGTGCACGGGCGCCGGGACCGGATCCCCGACGACGACGACCCCACCGTCGCCGCGTTCCTGCTCGGTGATTACGCCCGGGCGGTGCCCCGGTTCGCGCGGGACGCCGACGAGGCCGAGGCCGACGGCCGCCTCGCCTGGGCGGTGTACTCGCGCTCGGGCCAGGCCCGCTGCCTCGTCGCCGTCGGCCGGCTGACCGAGGCGACGGCCGCCCTCGAGCACTCCCGGCAGCTGGTCGCGAGGCTCCCGGGACTGCCCCTCGGTTGGCAGCTCCTCCACCACGAGGGCGCGGAGGACGCGCTGACCGCCGCCCTGGACGAGGGCTGGCCGGAGCGTCTGGCCCGCTTCGCGCGGTGGATGGCCCCCGCACCGGAGCGCCACTGGGGCAACGCCGGCATCACCAGCATCGGCGCCCGCGTCCGGGCGCGGGCGGGCCGGGTCGACGAGGCGCTCGCCCTGCTCCCGCGGCCCGTCCGGGCCCTCGACCTCGCCCCGGCCTGGGCCCCGAACTACGCGCGCACCGCATACGAGGTCGCCGAGACGCTGTGGCTCGCGGACCGCCGTGACCACCTCCCCGTGGTGGAGGCCGCGCTGCGGGACCGGGCGCTGCCGGCGGACTTCCGGTTCCCGATGACGGACTCCCGCCTGGCCCTCGCCCGGCTGTGCGCCCTCGACGGGCGCCCGGCGGAGGCGTCGCGGTGGTTCGACGCGGCGCGGGAGGTGCTGGAGGCCCAGGGGGCCCGGCCGCTGCGGGCCGTCGTCGACCACGACGAGGCACTCATGCACCTGCGGGCGGGCGACCGCGCCGCCGCCGAGCCGTGGGCCGACGCCGCGGCCGACGCGTTCGAACGGCTCGGCATGTCGGGATGGGCCCGCCGGCTGTCCGGGGCGGTGCGGCCGGGCCAGTCCGGGACGGCCGCGACCGCGCTGCGACCGGATCGCGACCGGCGCCCCCGACCCTGCGACCGCTGACCCGACCTCCAGGAGACGACCATGGCGACGGCATTCGTGTTCGACACCGACAGCATGGGCGAGAGCGACTACGACGGTCTGATGGCCGCGATGGGCCTCGCCGATCTCGACGCACCTCACCCGGACGGGCTGCTCGCGCACCTGGCGGGCGCCACACCGGGCGGAGGGTGGCGGGTGATCGACGTGTGGGAGACCGAGGCGGCGGCGGAGGCCTTCTACGGCTCGGACCGGTTCGCCCCGGTCCGGGACGCCGCGGACGCGGCCGGGATCACGAGCACGGCGTGGCCGCTGCACCGCGTGACGACACGGGACGCGTTCCGGGAACTGGTGTAGCTCGACCGGGCCGGGAGGACCGACACCATGAAGGCCGTCCGCCTCCACGCGTACGGGGAGCCGCTGCGCCTCGACGACGTCCCGGAGCCGACCGTCACCGGGCCGCACGACGTCGTCGTGCGGGTCACCGGGGCGGGACTGTGCCGCACCGACGTCCACATCCGCGACGGCTGGTTCGCGCCGGCCGTGCCGACGGAACTACCGCTCACGCTCGGCCACGAGAACGCCGGCCGGGTCCACGAGGTCGGGTCGGCGGTGGAGAACGTCGTCGTCGGCGACGCCGTCATCTGCCACCCCCAGCAGTCCTGCGGGACGTGCCCGGCGTGCCGGGTCGGCGACGACATGCGGTGCGCGGCCGGCCTCGTGTTCACCGGCCTGACCCGGCCCGGCGGGTTCGCCGAGCTGGCGAGGACGACCGACCGGGCCGTCCTGCGGCTCCCGGACACCCTCGAGCCCACCGCGGTCGCGCCCCACGCCGATGCCGGGCTGACCGTGATGCACGTGGTCCGCAAGGCCGTCCCGCTCCTCGGCCCCGGGACCCGGGTCGTCGTCGTCGGGATCGGCGGTCTCGGGCACATCGCCGTGCAGTGCCTCCGGTCGCTGTGCGCGTCCGAGGTGATCGCCGTCGACCCCGATCCCGAGGCGCTCCGGCTGGCGAAGGAGTGCGGCGCCCACCACGCCCTCACCCCGGACGCCGCGAGCGTCGAGGTCCCCCGGATCACCGGAGGTGGCGCCGACGCCGTCATCGACTTCGTCGGCGAGGGGGACGCGCCGGCCTCGTCGCTGGCGATGGTGCGCGCGGCGGGCACCTACTTCGTGGTCGGGTACGGCGGCGAGCTGCGCGTGCCCACGTTCGCCCTCGTGCTGCCGGAGATCAGCATCGTCGGGAACGCCGTGGGCACCCACGACGACCTGCGCGAGCTGATCGCCCTCACCGCGGGCGGCGGCATCGCCCTGCGGACCCGCACGTACCCGCTCGACGCGTTCGCCGACGCGGTGGCCGACCTCGAGAGCGGACGCATGCACGGCAGGGGGGTGCTCGTCCCCGGGAACCCCTAGAAGCCGGCGAGCCGTTCCGTCAGCGCCTCGAGCACGGCGGGCGTGAGGAACGCCGAGACGTCCCCGCCCCCGCGCGCGACCTCCTTGACCAACGAGCTGGAGACGAAGGTGTGCGCCGGGTCGGCGGTGAGGAAGACGGTGTCGACGCCGGTGAGGTGCCGGTTCATCTGC
>NZ_JBVPVA010000891.1:0-15383 GCF_055612215.1 Actinomycetospora sp.
AGCCGGTCGACGTCGGACGGGTCGACCGGGTCGCCGGTCTCGCCGTAGAGCCCGAGCCAGGGGCAGGTGAGCTCGCCGACGATGTCGAGCAGCGCCGGCAGCCCGTCGGCCAGCGGGGCCGCGACGCCGGCCGCGGCCACCGTGACCGCCGCGCCGAGGGCGCGCTGCGAGGCGACGACGAGGGCGGCGGTCGCGCCGAGGTCGAAGCCGAGGACGCCCATCCGGTCCGAGGGCACCCCGTGCTCGGCGAGCCAACCGAAGGAGGCGTCGGAGTCGGCGAGGACGGAGGCACCGGAGACGCGGGTGGCGCCCTCCGAGGCGGACGCGGCGTCGTCGAAGCGGGCGGCCCCCTCGCGGTGGAACAGGTGCGGGGCGACGGTCAGCCAGCCCTCCCCGGCGAGGCCCTCCACGATGCGTTCGGTGTGCTCGGTGACCCCGTGCGAGGAGTGGAGCACGACGATCCCGCCGCGCACCGCCGCCCCCTCCGGTTCGCCGACGGTCACCGCGAGCTCGGTGTCGTCGACCAGGGGGATCGTCTCCGTCCGGGTCGTCATGATGACCAGCCTTCCACGTCCAGTTCCGCGGGGTGGGAGCAGGCCGCGAGGGAAGAGACACCGTGACCTGCGGATTACCGTGGGGGCGTGACCGCACCGACACCGCTGCGCGCGGACCTGTCCTCGCTGCCCGCCTACGTCGCCGGTCGCACGGTCGCGGGCGCGGTCAAGCTCGCCAGCAACGAGGTCGCGCTGCCCCCGCACCCGGCCGTCCAGGCGGCGGTCGCCGAGGCGGTGGCCGCGGGCAACCGCTACCCCGACATCACCGTGACCGCGCTGACCCGCCGGCTCGCGGAGGTCCACGGCGTCGGCCCGGAGCGGATCGCCGTCGGCTGCGGGTCGGTGGCGCTGTGCCAGCAGCTGGTGTCCTCGGTGTGCGCGCCGGGCGACGAGGTGGTGTTCGCGTGGCGGTCCTTCGAGGCCTACCCGATCGTCACGCTCATCGGGCACGCCGTCGCGGTCCCGGTGCCGCTCACCCCGGGCCACGTCCACGACCTCGACGCCCTGGCCGCCGCGATCACCGACCGCACCCGGATCGTCTTCGTCTGCAACCCGAACAACCCCACCGGCACCGCGGTGCGCCGCGCCGAGCTGACGGCGTTCCTCGCCCGCGTGCCCGACCACGTGCTCGTCGTGCTCGACGAGGCCTACCGCGAGTTCGTCACCGACCCCGAGGTCCCCGACGGGCTCACGCTGCTCGACGCGCACCCCCACGTCGTCGTGCTCCGCACGTTCTCGAAGGCGCACCGCCTGGCGGGTCTGCGCGTCGGCTACGCGATCGGCCCGGCCGACCTCGCCGCCGCGCTCCGGAGCGTCTCGGTGCCCTTCTCGGTGTCCTCCCCGGCGCAGGCGGCCGCGATGGCGGCCCTCGACGTCCTCGACGAGCTGCTCGACGACGCCCGCGGCGCGGTGGCCGAGCTCGCCCGGATGGCGACGGCGCTGCGCGGGATGGGCTACGAGGTCCCCGACTCGCAGGCCAACTTCCTGTGGTTGCCGCTGGGTGGGCGCACGCAGGCCTTCACCGACCACGCGCTCGACCACAAGGTCGTCGTGCGCGGGTTCTCCCCCGACGGCGTGCGGATCTCGGCCGGCGCGCCCGACGAGAACGACCTGCTCATCGACGCGGCCTCGTCCTTCCCGGGCTGAGGGCCGCGGCGCCGCGCGTCAGGAGCCGGAGACCGGGCACGCCGGGCACGACAGGCGCGCGGACCGGACGGCTGGGACGATCTCCGCGATCGGCGCGCCGCCCGGCGCGCGCGAGGAGAGGGGAGCCCGATGCGGACCTGGCGGTTCTCCCCGGTCTCCCACCCCGAGCAGGACCTCGACGAGATCGCGACCTACGAGCTGAACTTCGACCCCTCGACGACCGGCGGCAAGGGCTGGCACCACGACCGCCTGCGCCACACCCTCGCCGTCGAGGACCCGGGCGACCCGGAACCGGGCGGGCCCTTCGAGATCGCCTGCGCGCTCGTGCGGGACTACGAGTTCTCCGACCGCCACATCATGTCCGCGCTGTTCCACTCCCGGGCCCCGCTGGTGGGGCGGGACATGCTCCTCGAGGGTCGCTTCGTCGTCCTGCGTTTCCCGATGGGGGTGCGGGTGGACGCGGAGGTCGACGAGACCCGCGAGCGCGCCGACGGCAGCTCCGAGCGGGTCTGGGGCTGGAGCTACCGCACGCTGGAGCACCACCTGGAGCGCGGCCGGCTGGTGTACGAGGTGGTCAAGAACCTCTCGACGGGCAAGGTGGAGTTCGTCATCACCGGTGTCTCCGCCCGGGCCGAGATCCACAATCCCGTGATCGCGCTGGGCTTCGGGGTCTTCGGACGGTTCACGCAGCGTCGCTTCTACCGCGTCATCTCCCACCGCCTCGCCGAGCGCGTCCGCTTCGTCCTCGAGGGCGGCGACCGGCCGGTGCCCGACCCCGTCGGGCCCGACGACGTCGTGCGCGCGCCATCGCGCTGAGACCGGGCGATCGATGTCCCCGTCGCTCCGCTCGCCCCGGATCCGGCAGGATTCCGCGGCGTGACGAGCCCGCGCACCGAGTGGTACCGGCCGATGACGGCGCGCGACCCGCAGGAGGAGCACCGGGCCTCGTCCCCGTTGGAGCTGCTGTTCGACCTGACCTTCGTGGTCGCGATCGCCAGCGCCGCGGCGGAGCTCCACCACGCGATCAGCGAGGACCACGTGGTCGCGGGCCTGTTCGGCTACCTCGCGGTGTTCTTCGCGATCTGGTGGGCGTGGATGAACTTCACGTGGTTCTCCTCGGCCTACGACTGCGACGACGCGCTCTACCGCGCCCTCACCGTGCTCAAGATGGCGGGCGTCCTCGTGCTCGCCGTCGGGGTGCCCGCGGCGTTCGAGCGCTTCGACATCGGCACGGTCGTGCTCGGCTACTCCATCATGCGGATCGCGATGATCGCGCTGTGGCTGCGCGCCGCGCACGACGATCCGGCCCGCGCCCCGATCGCCCGGACCTACGCCGCCGGGCTCGCCGGCATCCAGCTGCTGTGGATCGGGCTGGTGTTCGTCCCGGCGCCGTGGGTCTACGTCGGCTACGTCGTGCTGGTGGTGGGCGAGCTGTCCCTGCCGGTGTTCGCCGAGTCCCGGGCCGTCGACGCCGTGCGGTCCTCGGCCGGGGCGACGCCGTGGCACGCCGAGCACATCGCCGAGCGCTACGGGCTGCTGACGCTGATCGTGCTCGGCGAGGTGATCCTCGGGATCACCGGCGCGTTCAGCCCGGCCCTCTCGGAGCAGGGCTTCTCGATCCCGCTCCTGCTGCTCGGGGTCGGTGGGCTGCTCGTCGTCGTCGGGCTCTGGTGGATCTACTTCCTGGCGGGTGACGACCAGGGACTCACGACGCAGCGGGTGGCCTACCTCTGGGGCTACGGGCACTACGTCGTGTTCGCGGGCGTCGCGGCCACGGGCGCCGGGCTGGAGGTCGCGGTGGACGCCGAGGAGCACGTGGCGCACCTGTCCGCGACGGCCGCCGGCTTCGCGGTCGCGGTGCCGATCGCCCTGGTGCTGCTGGTCCTGACGACGCTGCGGCACCTGACGTGGGCGCCCGGCTCGCTCGCGCCCGGGTGGGTCGGGTTCGGCGCCGTCGGGGTGCTGGTGTGCGCGGGCCTGGCCGGGCTGGTCGGCATCGGTGTGGCGGTCCTGCTCATGGGGCTCGTGCTGGCGGTGATGCTCGTCGGCTACCTGCTCCGGCTGCGACGCCGGGCCGCCGCTCCACTCCCATGATCATCAGCGCCGGGGTGCGGTCCGAGAGGGACCTGTCCGGTGCGCCCCTCGCGAGCCCGGAACGGGGGTGGGCGGGAGGCCGACGTCCCTCGTAGGCGGTTGATCATGACGAGGGCACCACGGCGCGACGGTGCCCTCGGCATGATCAACTGCCTAGTGCCGCGACCCCGGGTCCCTTCCGAGCATCGCGGCGAGCCGGTCGATCGCCGGCGCCGACTCCGGGAGCGCGACGGCGGGCGCGAAGGGCAGCCGGGCGCGGTCCGTGCTCGCGAACATCGACTCCGAGAACCCGATCCCGGCCTCGGCCACGTCGGCGGGCAGCTCCGCGGGATCCTGACCGGTGGCCACGGCCACGTCCCACGCGTGCACGAGCGCCTCGATCGTCCGCAGTTGCACGGCGACGGGGACCGGCACGGTGCCGAACGGGACGGTGACGGTGCCCGTCAGGGCGTCGGGCAGGGCGAGCGCCGCGACGAGCGCCTCGGCCGAGCTGCGGAAGCGCGGAGCGAGCGACTCGGCGACCTCGGGCGCGTCCGCGAGGTCGGGGCCGAGCGCCCGGGCGACGACGAGGTTGCCCTCGATGACGTGCTCGACGACGTCGGCCACCGTCCAGTCCGCGCAGGGCGACGGCGCGTCGCGGTGGTCGGGAGGGACGTCGTCCACGATCGCCGCCGCCGCCCGGAACGCCCGCTCGAGGTCGGCCACCGGGCCCGCGCTGCTCGTCACGGCGATCATGGTGACGTCCGGGCGGGGCGACACGCCAGGGTCAGCGCGCCGGGGTGAGCAGCGGGGTCCGGCGGTAGAGGTCGAGCGAGGTCACGGCCAGCCAGGTCCACGCCAGCAGCAGCGCCACCCAGAAGCCGAGGACGACCACCGGGCTCGCCGACCCGCTCGCCAGGCCCGCGAACGCGACCAGGAAGAGCACGCCGGTGATCCGCGAGAACCACGCCATGCCGGGGCGTCCCGTGGCCGCGTGGTGCCGGGCGACGACGAGGGTGCCGGCGACGAGGCCGAGGAACCCGAGGCCCGCCAGCACGAGGTGCCCGACGCCGCCCACGGTGACCGCGACCGGCGGCCCGTCGGTGGTCCCGGGCGGGAACCCGTTCATGGGGTCGGCCACGAACACCCCGGCCCCGACGAGTCCGACGCCGTAGAGCCCCACGAGCCGAGGTCCCCACACCGTGCCGGGTCCGCCACCGAGCACGCGGAGGGCCCGCGCCATGCCGACCGCCGCGGCGACCGTCATGAGACCGGTGAGCACGAAGACGGTGATCTGGACCCATCCGAGCGGGCCGTTCGCGAGCAGGCTCAGGTCGTGGCGCGTGAGGTCGTAGCCGTCGCGGGTCAGGGCCTGGGCGAGGCCGGCCACGACGTAGACCGGACCCGCGAGCACGCCGTACCCCAGCAGCGAGCGGGTGATCGCCGCCGTGCGGTCGGCGTCGCCGCGGCCGACCCGGGGGCTGCGGGAGGGTCCCGTCGCCCGCGCGCCCGAGGTGGACCCGTCGGTACCGACGAAGTTGGACTGACCAGTACCGCTCATGGACCGCACAGTACTGCGCCCGGTACCGTGCGGTCCAGAACGGGAGAGGCAGGTCGATGGTCGAGGCGGCGGGTCCCGACGACGGGTTGATCGTCCGGATCCGGCCGCGTGCGGACCGGGCGCCGCGCCCCGGCGTCGTCGAGGGCAAGCGGGCCGCGATCGCGCGGGCGGCCACGGAGCTCTTCCTGTCCCAGGGCTACCAGGCCACGAGCACCGAGCAGGTCGCCTCGACGGCGGGCGTGTCGAAGCAGACCGTCTACAACCAGTTCGGCGACAAGGAGCGGCTCCTCCGGGAGATCGTGCTCGGCGTGACCGCGACCGCCGAGGCCTTCGCGGACGGCCTGGCCGAGGGGATGCGCGGGGTCGACACGCCCGTCGGCCTCGACGCCGCGCTGCGGACCCTCGCTCGCCGGTACCTCACGACCGTCATGAACCCGCAGGTCCTCGCCCTGCGACGGCTGGTGATCAGCGAGGCCACGCGCTTCCCCGACCTGGCCGTCACCTACTACGAACGCGGTCCGGCGCGCGTGCTCGCGGCGCTGGGCGACCTGTTCGCCGGGCTGGCGGAGCGTGGCCTGCTGCGGGGCGCCGATCCGACGCGGGCCGCACCCGACTTCGCCTTCCTCCTGCTGGGCCGGGCCCTCGACGAGGGGATGTTCCGGGTCGGGGACCCGGTGCTCACCCCGGCCGGCGTGGACCAGACCGCCGACCACGCCGTCGACGTCTTCCTCGCCCTGTACGGGGCCCGCCCGGGCTAGTCCGCGCGCGCCATCAGCGCCTCGACCCGCCCGCGGTACGCCGACCCGAGCCCCATCTCGAGGCCGCGCAGCAGCTCCTCCGACTCGCGGGACGCGCGGTCGGCGAACTCCCCGATGTGCTGGGCCACGGCCTCCGCGGCCTGGTGGCGTCGCTGGTCGACGCGGCGGCGGCGCTCCTCGGAGAGGGCCACCCCGCCCAGCAGCAGGACCGGCAGCACGCCGAGCCAGCCCGGGACGTGGACCTCCATGACCTGCGTGAGCACGAAGAAGATCATGAAGCCCATGTAGGCCCGCATCCCGATGTTGATCCAGGTGCTCATCGCGCTGTTCTTCTTCTTGTTGACCACGAGGCGGTCGGTGTCGAAGTCGCTGCGCAGGTGCGACGGCGGCGGCGTGACGGGGACGCTGCGGGGGAGCGCGAAGTGCTGGGCCGCGCGGTCGGAGAACTCCCGCACCGCGGACACCATGACCGCGCGGTGGTGGGCCACGTCGGCGACCAGGCGCGCGTCGAGCCACGCCTTCATCTCGGCGCCGGTGCGGCCCGGGTCGATGTCCTCGATGTGGTCCTGGGCCTCCTTGCCGACCTGCTGGATGCGGGCCCGCAGGTCGTACGCCGCACGGGACGAGATCGCCTCGAAGGCGCTGCCGATCAGGCCGCTCCACTGCGAGGCCCGCTCCTGGTAGAAGGCGGCGGGCCGGTCCTGGCGGCGGGCGACGCCGTGGCCGCCGAACGGCTGGAGGGCGCGGCTCATCACGGGGCGCGAGGCCGGCCGGGCGACGGAGCGACCCACGGCCGGTGCGGCGCGGTGCGTGATCACGGTCAGCTGGTCGCTCATCGCGGCTCTCCCTCGGGTCGGCGTGTGGGCCGATACCGAGACTGGCCGGATCGCGCGCCGTCCTCGATCGAGCAGGCCCCCCGGTCCGGCCGCGCGCTCCCTACTCCTGGGGTAGGGAGAACCCCCTCACCGCTCGCTGTCGAGGTCGGCCATGGCGGCCGCGGGGTAGCGGTCGCCCGCCGCCGCGTCGCGGGGGATCAGCGCCTCGAGCTGCGCGACCTCGTCCGCGGCGAGCGTGACGCCGTCGAGCATCGTCGTGACCTGGTCGGTCCGGCGCGCACCGACGACCGGGACGACGTCGTCGCCCTGGGCGGCCACCCACGCGATGGCCAGCTGCGCGACCGAGCAGCCCTTCGCCTCGGCCAGGTCCTGCAGCCGGGCGACGAGGGCCTGGTTGTGCTCGCGGTTGCCGTCCTGGAACCGCGGCGAGAACCGCCGGCCCCCGTCGACGGTGCCGCTGCCGCCGATGAGGCCGCGGGAGAGCACCCCGTACGCGGTGATCCCGACGCCGAGCTCGCGGCACGTCGGCAGGATCGTGTCCTCGATGCCGCGGGTGAGCAGCGAGTACTCGATCTGCAGGTCGCAGATCGGGGCCACCGCGGCCGCGCGCCGGACCGTCTCGGCGCCGACCTCGGACAGGCCGATGTGGCGGACGTAGCCCGCCTCGACGAGCTCGGCGACCGCGCCGACGGTGTCCTCGATCGGCACGGTCGGGTCGAGGCGGGCCGGGCGGTAGACGTCGACGTGGTCGACGCCGAGGCGCTGCAGGGAGTACGTGAGGGCGTTCCGCACCGACGACGGCCGGCCGTCGAACCCGCGGGGCATGCCGCCCGGGCTCAGCAGGGCGCCGAACTTGACCGAGAGCACGACGTCGTCGCGGCTCCGGTCGGCCAGGGCGCGGGCGATGAGCATCTCGTTGTGGCCGGCGCCGTAGAAGTCGCCGGTGTCGAGCAGGGTGCCGCCGGCGTCGAGGTAGGCGTGGATGACGCGGATGCCCTCCTCGGCGTCGACCGCGCCGTAGGCCCCGGACAGGCCCATGCACCCGAGGGCGGGCGAGGACACGGCGGGACCGGTGGCGCCGAGGCGGCGGGTGTCGAGGTGCGTTGTCATGGCTCCACCGTGCGCGGTCCCGCGCGGCCGCGGCAGGACCGGCTCATCCAGGGACCGCCCGACCCTGGCTGCGCGGGCTCCCGGCGCCGATGCTGGTGGGCGTGATCGACCGTGCCGGGCTCGCCGACTTCCTGCGTCGCCGCCGGGAGCTGCTGCGCCCCGCCGACGTCGGGCTGCCCGACGGCGTGCGGCGCCGCGCCCCGGGGCTGCGTCGCGAGGAGGTGGCGGCGCTCGCGGGCGTGTCCACCGACTACTACTCGCGCATCGAGCAGCGCCGCGGCCCGCACCCGTCGGAGGCGGTGGTCGCCGCGCTCGCCCGCGCGCTGCGCTACGACCTCGACGAGCGCGACCACCTGTTCCACCTCGCCGGCCTGACCCCGCCGTCGCGCCGGTCCGGGCGCCACCTCCCGCCGGGCCTGATGCGGCTGACCGACCATCTCACCGACGTGCCGGTGACGGTGTGCACCGACCTCGGCGAGATGCTCTGGAAGAACCGGCTGGCCGAGCTCCTGCACGGCCAGCTCGCGCCGGAGGGCGGCCGGGTCAACAACGGCATCTGGCGGTGGTTCACCGAGCCGGAGGCGCGCGTCCTGGGCCCGGTCGAGGACCACGCCCGCATCTCCGCCTCGCACGTCCGCGACCTGCGGGCCGTGCACTCCCGCCGCGCCGGGGAGCCGGACGTGACGTCGCTGGTCGACGACCTGATCGCCGCCAGCCCCGAGTTCGCGGCGCTCTGGGAGCGGCACGAGGTCGCCGAGCGCCGCTTCGACCGGAAGCGGTTCGAGCACCCCGAGGTGGGCGTCGTCCACGTCACCTGCGACGTCGTGCTGGCCCCGGACACCGACCTGCGGCTGCTCGTGCACTTCCCGACCGAGGGCACCGACGCCCGCGAGAAGCTCGAGCTGCTGCGCGTCATCGGCACCCAGGACTTCGAGGGCGCCCGGCCGTCGCCGGACGCTCGGTGAGGACGTCGGGGAGGCCGAAGGCCGCGACCAGAGCTGGATCGCCGAACTTGACCACCCGGGAGACGCCGGTGGCGGTGGCGGCGAGCACCACGACGCCGTCCGCGCGCAGCGCGCCGCCGGCCCGCCGGTAGACGGCGGCGGCGGGGTGGCCGTTGGCCACGGTCGCGACCATCCGCCACTCGCCGGGCACGCCCAGGACGGACGAGGCGAGCACGTGGATGCAGGCGGTCCGGCCGGACTGCCAGTCACGGAACGGCGTCGCCTCCAGCGTGGCGTCGGCGCGCAGCACCTGTTCCAGCAGGCGGGCGTCGGAGCGCTCGAAGGCCGCGACGTAGCCGTCGAGGAGCGCGCGGGCCCGGTCGTCGTCGGGTTCGAGCAGGTCCCCGGGCTGCGGCCCCGCCTCGTCCAGCCGTGCCCGGGCACGCTGCAGCCCGCTCTTCACCGCGGCCGTGGTCGTCCCGAGGACCTCGGCGGTCTCGGCCGCGGAGAACGCCAGCACGTCGCGCAGGACGAGGATCGCGCGTTGCCGGGCGGGCAGGTGCTGCAGGCCCGCGACGAGTGCGAGCCGCAGCGACTCGCGCGCGACGACGACCGCGGCCGGGTCGTCGGCCGGCGGGGCGATCCACGCGTCCGGCAGGGGCTCGAGCCACGCGACCTCCTCCGGGCCGAGTGGATCGGGCGGGCGGTCCGGCCCGTCGTAGGGGCCGCCGAGGCCCGAGGGCAGCACCCGGGTCGGCCGCCGCGCGACCGCCGTGAGGCAGACATTGGTGGCGATCCGGTAGAGCCAGGACCGGATCGAGGACCGCCCCTCGAACCCGGCGTAGGACCGCCACGCCCGCAGGTAGGTCTCCTGCACCAGGTCCTCGGCGTCGTGGGCCGAGCCGACCATGCGGTAGCAGTGCGCGAGCAGCTCCCGGCGGAACCGTGCGGTCTCGTCGGTGAAGCGGTCGGCGGTCTCGGTCGTCACAGGGTGCGGGCCTCAGGGCAGGAGGGCGAGTTTGCCCATGGTGGCCCGGGACGCCAGCTCCGCCAGCACCGTCGGGCCGTCGGCCAGGTCGTGGGTGGTGGGCCGGCCGGGCGTGACCACACCGGCCGCGACGAGGGCGGCGAGCTCAGCCATCACCTCTCCGAAGATCTGCGGCGCGGCCCGGATCAGCACGCCGAGGTTGAACCCGACGACGTGGACCTGGTGCTCGTAGACCAGGTCCCGGTTGGTGATCGAGGCTTCACCGCCCGCGAGGCCGAGGACGACGACCCGTCCGGTGACCCGCCGGGCCGCGGCCAGACTCGCCCCGAAGGTCGCCCCGCCCGCCGACTCCAGCACGAGGTCGACGCCCGTGCCGCCGGTCAGCCGCAGCACCCGGGCGGCGAGATCGGGGGCGCGCGAGTCCAGGACGTGGTCGGCGCCGTGGGCCATCACCGTCCCGTGCTTGGCCGGCGAGGCGGCGGCGATGACGGTCGCGCCGTAGTGCCTGGCCAGGACGACCGCGGCCTGACCGGTCGCGCCCGCGGCGGCGTGGACCAGCACGGTCTGCCCCCGCGCGATCCCGCCCAGCGGCTTCAGCGCGGCCAGCGCGGTCGGCCAGTTGACGACGAGGCCGAGCGCCTGCTGCTCCGTCCAGCCGGGCGGCACCGGCATCGCCGCGGCCGCCGGCAGGACCGCGTACTCGGCGAAGGCACCGTCCGCGACGCCGACGACGCGCGCCGCCGGTCGAGGCCCGGTCACGCCCTCGCCCAGGGTGACGACCTCACCGGCGACCTCGAAGCCGGCCAGGTACGGCGGCCGCGGACCGTCGCCGAAGGTGCCGTGGGCCTTCGAGAGGTCGGCGAAGTTGACGCCGGCGGCGACGACGCGGACCAGGACCTCGCCCTCGCCGGGCCGGGGCACCGGCGCGTCGGGGACGAGGCGCATGTCCTGCGGCCCGTCGAGGGACGTCTGCTGCAGCGCGCGCATGGACTCGGGGATGCTCATCGACCGGTCGGCCTCTCTCGCGTGGTCAGGGGAGAGGCCGGAGCGGCTTCTCGTTGTGTAGACCACGGCCGGCGCGAGGAGGAATCGGTGCGCCCGTCAGTTGAGGCAGAACTCGTTGCCCTCGGGGTCGGCCAGCACCACGTGGCCGGACTCGAGGGGCGGCGCGGGCTCGAAGCGGGCGAGCCGGGCGGCACCGAGGCCGACGAGCCGGTCGGCCTCGGCCTCGAGCACCGCCATCCGAGCGTCGCCCGCGAGCCCGGGCGCGGCCCGCACGTCGAGGTGCACGCGGTTCTTCGTCTGCTTGCCCTCGGGCACGCGCTGGAAGAACACCCGCGGTCCGGCCCCGTCGGGATCGACCACGGCGGAGGCGTCGTTGTGGCGCTCGGGCGGGACCCCGAACGCCTCGAGCGCCTCGGGCCACGTCGCGAACCCACCGGGTGGGCGCTGGACCTCGTAGCCGAGCGCCTCGGCCCAGAACCCGGCCAGCCGGGTCGGGTCGGTGCAGTCGACGGTGATCTGGACATCGCGGGCCATCGGGACAGTGTGGCGGGTGTCCCGGTCAGCTCCTGTCCGGCAGGTGGCGGAAGCGGGGGGATTCGAACCCCCGGTACCTCGCGGTACGTCCGCTTTCAAGGCGGGTGCAATCGGCCGCTCTGCCACGCTTCCGCCGGCCAGGGTAGGCACCCGCCCCCGCCGTCGTCGTCACCCGGGGCAGGGGCTCAGGGACGCAGCTTCCCGACGATCCGCTCGGACACGTCGCCGATCACGCGGCGCTCCTCGTCGTCGAGCAGGTCGACGAAGTGCTCCCGCACGCCGTGCAGGTGGTCCGGCGCGGCGGCCTGCAGGCGGGCGAATCCCTCGTCGGTGAGGACGGCGTTGACGCCGCGGCCGTCGGAGTCGCACACCTCGCGGCGCACCAGCCCCTGGGCCTCGAGGCGGGCGACCTGGTGGGAGAGCCGCGACTTGGAGGCGACGACCTCCTCGGCCAGCGACGTCATCCGCTGGCGGTGGTCGTCCTTCTCGGAGAGCCGCACGAGGATCTCGTAGTCGGCGAAGGCGAGCTGGTGGGCGTCCTGCAGCTCACGGCCCAGCCGGCCGAGCAACAGGGCCTGCCCGGCGATGTAGTTCCGCCAGGCCCGCCACTCCTCGGCGTCGAGCCAGCGCGGCTCCTCCTGCGTCCCGGACATCCACCCATGCTATCCACAGATCCGCAGCTCCTCGGTGTTCCGGCCCCGCCGACCAGCGCTCCCGGGGTCGCGGCGCTACCTTCCGCGTCGTGTACGGCATCTCCATCCGCGAGCCGGGTGGCCCCGAGGTCCTCGAGTGGACCGAGCAGCCCGACCCCGAACCCGGCAGCGGCGAGGTCGTCCTCGACGTCGTGGCCGCCGGGGTGAACCGCGCCGACGTCATGCAGCGCCAGGGGAACTACCCGCCTCCTCCGGGCGCCTCGGAGCTCCCCGGTCTGGAGTGCTCCGGCCGGGTCAGCGAGGTGGGGCCGGGCGTCAGCGGCTGGGAGGTCGGCGACCAGGCGTGCGCACTGCTCGCGGGCGGCGGGTACGCGGAGAAGGTCGTGGTGCCCTCGGCGCAGCTGCTGCCGATCCCCGACGGCGTCTCGCTCACCGACGCGGGCGGGCTGCCCGAGGTGGCGTGCACGGTGTGGTCGAACGTCGTGCTGCTCGGCGGGCTGCGCTCGGGCCAGACGTTCCTGGTGCACGGGGGCAGCGGCGGCATCGGGACCCACGCCATCCAGGTCGGGAAGGCGCTCGGCGCGACGGTGCTGGCGACGGCGGGCCACGAGGACCGGCTGCAGGTCTGCCGCGACCTCGGCGCCGACCACGCCATCGACTACCACGGTGACTTCGTCGAGGAGGTCCGCTCGGCGACCGACGGGCACGGCGCGGACCTCATCCTCGACCACATCGGCGCCCGGAACCTCGACGCGAACCTCGACGCGCTGGCCCCCGACGGCCGCGTCACGATCATCGGGCTGATGGGCGGGGCGAAGGGCGAGATCAACCTCGCGAAGCTCCTGACCCGCCGGCTCTCGGTGGGCGCCACGTCCCTGCGGGCCCGCGAGGTCGGCGGGCCGCACGGCAAGGGCCCGATCGTCGCGGCGGTGCGGACCGACCTGTGGCCCCTGGTCGAGTCGGGCCGGGTCCGCCCGATCATCCACGAGCGCATCCCGGTCCAGGAGGCCTCGCGGGCACACCAGCTGATGGACGACGGCGGGGTCGTCGGCAAGCTGCTGCTCGTCGTGCGGGACGAGGCGGACGTCTAGAGGCGCGCCAGCGCACCGACCAGCGCGTCGACGTCCGAGCGTGTCGTGTAGTGGGCCAGCCCCACCTTCACGACGCCGCCGATCTCCGCGCCGCCGATCACCTCGAGCGCACCCTGGTCGCCCGGGTCGATGAGCACGCAGACGCCGTGGTCCGCGACCCGCTCGGCCACCTCCTGCGCGGTCCGGCCCGCGACGAGGAACGCCACGGTCGGGATCCGGCGCGCCGGCTCGCCGAGCACGGTCACGCCCGGGAGGAAGCGCAGCTCGGAGACGAGGTAGGTGGTCAGCTCGTCGTGGAGGCTGCGCAGCGACGACATCGAGGTGAGCACGCGGTCGCGCCGGGAGCCCGAGGCGCGGTCGTCGAGGTCGGCGAGGTGGTCGACGGACGCGACGAGCCCGGCGAGCAGCGCGTACGGCGCGTCCCCGATCTCGAGCCGCTCCGGCCCGCGCGCGGCCCCGTCGAACGACACCGCGGGCAGCCGGTCGAGCAGCTCCGGGGTGCGGAACACCATCGCGCCCACCGCGGTGCCGCCCCAGGCGGAGCCCGAGATGACCATGACGTCCGCGCCCATCGTCTCCATGTCCAGCGGGAGGTAGGGCGCGGCGGCGGTCGCGTCGACGACCATGAGCGGCTCGACCCCCGACGTCGGCGCCGGGAGCGCGTGCACCTTGCGCGCGATCGCCGCGATCTCGGTGCGGGTACCGAGGTGCCCGCAGGCCGCGGTCACGGTGACGACGCGGGTGGCCGGGCCGAGGAGGTCGTCGTACTGCCAGCTCGGCAGCTCGCAGGTCTCGATGTCGACCTCGGCGGTGCGGACGGCCCCACCGACCCGGCCCGCGGCCCGCACCCAGGGGGTGACGTTGGCGCGGTCGTCGAGCCGGGAGACGACGACCTCGTCGCCGAGCGCCCAGCCGGTGGAGAGCACGTCGGCGAGCCGCTCGATCAGGGCCGGCGCCGAGGCCCCGAGGACGACGCCCTTGGGTTCCGCGCCGACGAGGTCCGCCACGGCCCGGCGGGCGGCGTCGACGATGGCCCCGCCGCGCTGCGAGGCGGGGAAGACCCCGCCCGGCGGCGACACCGGCGCGCGGAGCGCGGAGGACACGGCGGTGGCGACCGGCTCGGGGACCTGCATCCCGGCGGGCGCGTCGAGGTGGACCCAGCCGTCGCCGAGCGCGGGGACCTGGCCCCGCACGCGCGCGACGTCCACCGTCATGCCCCGGTACGGTACGTCGCCTTCACGCCGTAACCGAGGCCGGTCCGAATCTGCACCGAACGGAGCAGGTCCGGATCCGCGAGGATGGCCCCATGAGCGAGCACCCCGAGGTTCCGGCCGGGGACCAGGTCATGATCGTCGGTCCCGACGGGACCCCCGTCGGCACCGTGCGCGTCCCCGGCGAGTCGTCCCCCCGCGAGGCGGACGGGTCGGAGGAGGCCGAGGGGGACAACCCCTCGGCCGCCGTCGAGGAGCCGGCGAAGGTCATGCGGATCGGCACGATGATCAAGCAGCTGCTCGAGGAGGTCCGGGCCACCGAGCTCGACGACGCGAGCCGCCGCCGGCTCAAGGAGATCCACGCGGCGTCGCTGCGCGAGCTCGAGGCGGCCCTCTCCCCGGAGCTGCGCGAGGAGCTGGCCCGGATCATCGCGCCGTTCGACGAGGACCGCACGCCCTCCGACGGCGAGCTGCGCATCGCCCAGGCGCAGCTCGTCGGCTGGCTGGAGGGCCTCTTCCACGGCATCCAGACCGCGCTGGTCGCCCAGCAGATGGCCGCCCGGATGCAGCTCGAGCAGATGCGCCGGGGACTCCCGGCGGGGTCGAGCGGACGCTCCGGGCGCGGTGGCGGCGAGGTCGCGACCGGGGGGACGACCGGCCAGTACCTGTGAGCGGCCCGAGTACGCTCACCCGCCGTGGCCGTCCCAGCACTTGCGCGACGTGGCGCCGACGATCCGTCGGAGCCCCAGGGCGCGGCCGCTGACGTGCGCACCCCGTCGCCGCGCTCGTGGCGCCGGGCGTTCGACGACATCAACCAGGCGGTCGCGCAGCGCGAGCTCTGGGGCCACCTCGGCTGGCAGGACATCAAGCAGCGCTACCGGCGCTCCACCATCGGCCCGCTGTGGATCACCATCAGCAT
>NZ_JBVPVA010000688.1:0-2395 GCF_055612215.1 Actinomycetospora sp.
GCCTTGGCCTGGTCGGCGATCTGCTTCTCGACCAGCGGCGTCCGGACGTAGCCCGGGCAGAGGGCCGAGGCACTGATGCCCGCCTCGCCACCCTCCAGGGCGAGCGTCTTCACCAGCCCGAGCACTCCGTGCTTCGCCGAGACGTAGGCGGCTTTGTAGGGCGACGCCGCCAACGCGTGGGCGCTGGCGATCGCCAGGAACCGCCCTCCGTCCGGGGCTTGCAGCAGTGAGGGCCAGGCGTACTTCGCGAGCAGGAACGGGCTGGTCAGCAGGATGGCGAGCAGCGCGTCCCAGCGGTCCTCGGGGAAGTCCGCGACCGGCGAGACGTGCTGGAACCCGGCGTTGGGGACCACGAGGTCGATCCGGCCGAACCGCTCGAGGGCGGTGTCGACGGCGGCGCGGTTGCCCGCCCGCGTGGTCAGGTCGGCGCCGAGCCCCTCGGCCCCCTTGAGGTCCGGTTCCTCGAGGTCGACCCCCAGGACCTGCCAGCCGTCGGCGACGAGACGGTCGACGATGGCCTGGCCGATGCCGCTGGCGGACCCGGTGACGATGGCAGCGCGTTCACTCACGGGCGCCGACCGTAGGTCGCCCGGGCGGCGCGCGGAAGGGCCGCCGTCCCGCGGGCGGGCCGGGTCCGATCGGCGAGGTCCCGGCGGAGCTGCCAGCATCACGCGACGTGAACGCCCCTCCCGTGAGCGCCGCCGGGCGCACGCACGCCCCGGCGCTCGGCGTGCCCGCCGACCCGGTGCCGACCGTGCCCGACGTCCACCGGATCGCCGTCCTGCGCGCCAACGGCCTCGGCGACCTCGTCGTCGCCGAGCCGGCCCTCTCGGCCGTGCGCGCGGCCTACCCGGAGGCCGAGATCACCCTGCTCGGCGCGCCGCACCACCAGGCGCTGCTGGCGGGGCGCCCCTCCCCCGTCGACCGCGTCGTCGTGGTGCCCCCGGTCAAGGGCGTGCGGGCGTACCCCCACTCCGTGCCGAACGTCTCCGAGGAGGAGCTCGACGCCTGGGTCGCGCCGCTGCGCGTGTACGGCTTCGACCTCGCGATCCAGATGCACGGCGGGGGCGGCAACTCCAACCGCCTGCTCGACCGGCTCGAGGCCCGGGTGACCGCGGGCACCGCCGCGCCGGGCGCGCCCCGGCCCGACCGCTGGGTGCCCTACACGCCCTACCAGCACGACACCCTGCGCTGGAACGAGCTCGCTGCCGCGGTGGGTGCCCCGGCCTCCCGGGTGGAGCCCCGGCTGTCGGTGACCGCCGACGACCTCGCGGCCTCCCTCGACGTCGTGCCCGCGGCGGACGACCCGCTCGTCGTCGTGCACCCCGGCGCCACCGACGCCCGCCGCTGCTACCCCGAGGAACGGCTCGGGGACGTCGCCGCGTCGTTGGACGGCGCCCGGGTCGTCGTGGTCGGCGGGGAGTCCGACGCCGAGCGCGTGGCGCGCGTCGCGCAGGGGTTCAGGACGACGGCCGGGCGCGAGCCGCTGACCGTCGTCGGCGCGCTCTCGCTGCCCGGGCTGGTGGGGCTGCTCGCCCGGGCCGACCTCGTGATCGGCAACGACTCCGGGCCGCGCCACGTCGCCGGGGCCGTGGGCACGCCCACGGTCGCCGTCTTCACCTACGCCAACCTCGCCGACGTCGCCCCGCTCACCCGGGTCTGGCACCGGGTGCTGGTGTCCTGGCACGGCGGGTGCCAGGTGTGCGGGCTGCGGGTGCTCGAGGGGTGGTGCGGGCACGGCGCCTCGGCCACCCACGACGTCCCGGTCTCCGACGTTCGCGAGGCCGCGCTGGACCTGTGGGCGCAGCGCATGTGAACGATCGTCGTCGTCCTGGCGACGACCAGCGTTCACATGAGGCGGAGCCTCACGCCCTCGTCCGGCACCAGCTCGCCGATCACCGGCGCCCCGGGGATCTCGCCGACGAGCAGCAGCCCGCCCGAGGTCTGGGCGTCCGCGAGCAGCAGCTGCTCGTCCTCGCCCACCGAGCCGGCGTCGGTCTCCGGGGCGACCCACGCCAGGTTGCGCCGCGTCCCGCCGGAGACGAACCCGTCGCGCACGGCCTCGCGGGCGCCGTCGAGGTAGGGCACGGCGGCGTGGTCGATCACGGCGGTCACGCCCGAGGCCCGCGCCAGCTTGTAGGCGTGCCCGAGCAGGCCGAAGCCGGTGACGTCGGTGCCGGCGACGATGCCCGCCGCGACGGCCGCCGCGGACGCCTCCGCGTTGAGCCCCGCCATGGTCTCGACGGCGTCCGCGAAGACCTCCCCGGTCGTCTTGTGCCGGTTGTTGAGGACGCCGAGGCCCAGCGGCTTCGTGAGCGAGAGCGGCAGGCCGGCCCGGCCGGCGTCGTTGCGGATCAGCTTCCCGGGGTCGGCGGTGCCGGTGACGGCCATCCCG
>NZ_JBVPVA010001113.1:0-3571 GCF_055612215.1 Actinomycetospora sp.
GGTGCGCGGTCACCGCCCCTGGGCAGCTGGTCGATGGAGCGCTTCACGTAGCCGGCCTCGAAGTCGAGCAGCGGACGCTCCCCCACCGCGGGGTCGCGCTCCGGGACGGCGACGGCCTTCCCGTGGTCGCTCATCCACCCGAGCAGGCGGCAGAAGTACTCGGCCACGAGGTCGACCTTGAGCGTCCAGGACGCGTTGGTGTAGCCGATCATGAAGACCAGGTTCGGCACCCCGGAGAGCATCATGCCGCGGTAGGCCATCGTGTCGGGCAGGTGCACCGACTCGCCGTCCACCTCGAGACCGGCCCCGCCGAACATCTGCAGGTTGAGCCCGGTCGCGGTGACGACGATGTCCGCGTCGAGCTCCCGCCCGGAGCGCAGCCGGATCCCGGTCTCGGTGAAGGTCTCGATCTGGTCGGTGACGATGTCGGCGTCGCCGCGGCGGATGGCCTTGAACAGGTCGCCGTCGGGGACCATGCACATCCGCTGGTCCCACGGGTCGTACGGCGGGTTGAAGTGGGTGTCGACCTCGTAGCCCTCGGGGAGCTGCGCCACCGCGGCCTTGCGCAGCAGCTTCTTCACGAAGGTCGGGAACCGCTGGGAGACCTGGTAGAGCGTGATCAGCTGCGCGATGTTCTTCGCACGGACGATCGGGTCGGCGATGCGGGCCGGCACCCAGCGGGCGAGGAACTCCGCCACCGGGTCGGTGCGCCCGATGGACAGCACGTAGCTCGGGGTGCGCTGGAGCTGGGTGACGTGGGCCGCGCGGCCCTCCCCCTGCGTCATGGCCGGCACCAGGGTGACCGCGGTGGCGCCGGAGCCGATGACGACGACGCGCTTGCCCGCGTAGTCCAGCTCCGGGTCCCAGTGCTGCGGGTGGACCACCGTGCCGCCGTAGTTCTCCAGGCCCGGCAGCTCCGGGGTGTAGCCCTGGTCGTAGCGGTAGTAGCCGGAGCACCAGAGGACGAACGAGCAGGTCAGGGTCGTCTCCCCGGCCGGCGTGGTGAGGGTGAGCGTCCAGCGCTGGTCCTCGCTCGACCAGGCGGCGTGGGTGACGCGGGTGCCGTAGCGGATGTGGCGGTCGACGCCGTACTCCCGCGCGGTGTCGCGCACGTACTCCAGGATCGAGGACCCGTCGGCGAGCGCCACGGTGTCGGGCCACGGGCGGAACTTGAAGCCCAGGGTGTGCATGTCGGAGTCCGAGCGGATGCCGGGGTACCGGAACAGGCTCCAGGTGCCGCCGAGGTCGTCGCGGGCCTCGAGCAGCGCATACGACCGGCCGGGCTGCTCGCGCTCCAGGTGGCAGGCGGTGCCGACGCCGGACAGGCCCGCCCCGACGATCACGACGTCGAGGTGCTCCGGCTCGCGGCCGCCCTCGCCCGCGGTGGTGGCGTCGACGGGGGCATCCACATCGGTACTCATACGTACCAGCCTACCTCTCGGTACCAGCACGTACCAGCCCGGCGGCGGGACCGGATCCCGCGGCTGCGCCTCAGTGCGCCGCCTGGTCCCAGGAGCGGCCGAACCCCACCGAGACCTCCAACGGGACGTCGAGCTCGAACGCCGCCCCCATCTCCCGGCGGACCAGCTCGGTGACCTGCTCCCGCTCCCCCGGCGCGACCTCGAGCACCAGTTCGTCGTGCACCTGGAGCAGCATCCGGCTGCGCAGACCCTCCTCGCGCAGCGCGGCGTGCACCCCGAGCATCGCGACCTTGACGATGTCGGCCGCGCTGCCCTGGATCGGGGCGTTGAGCGCCATCCGCTCGGCCATCTCCCGGCGCTGCCGGTTGTCGGTGGTGAGGTCGGGCAGGTAGCGCCGGCGCCCGAGGATGGAGCTGGTGTAGCCGTCCTTGCGGGCCTGGTCGACGACCTGGAACAGGTAGTCGCGCACGCCGCCGAACCGCGCGAAGTAGTCCTCCATCAGCTCCTTCGCCTCGTCGGTGGAGGTGCGCAGCTGGGCGGAGAGCCCGTAGGCCGACAGCCCGTACGCCAGGCCGTAGTTCATGGCCTTGATCTTGGCGCGCTGGGCCTGGCTGACCTCCTTCTCGGGGACCCCGAAGACCTTGGCGGCCGTGACCGAGTGGAAGTCCTCGCCCGACTTGAACGACTCGATCAGCTCGGCGTCGACCGAGAGGTGCGCCATGATCCGCATCTCGATCTGGGCGTAGTCGGCGGTCATCAGCTCGGCGTAGGCGCCGGCGGCCGAGTCCGCCCCGACGACGAAGGTGTCGCGGATGCGCCGCCCGGCCTCGGTGCGGACCGGGATGTTCTGCAGGTTCGGCTCGGTCGAGGAGAGCCGGCCGGTGCGCGCGATCGTCTGGTTGAAGGTGGTGTGGATGCGGCCGTCGTCGGTGACGCTCTCGAGCAGCCCCTTCACGGTCACCCGCAGCCGCGTCGCGTCGCGGTGCTCGAGCAGGTGCTCGAGGAAGGGGTGCGGGTTGTTCTCGTTCAGCGTCTGGAGGGCGTCCGCGTCGGTGGTGTAGCCGGTCTTGGTGCGCTTGGTCTTCGGCATCTGCAGCTCGTCGAACAGCACCACCTGCAGCTGCTTCGGCGAGCCGAGGTTGATCTCCTTGCCGATCACGTCGTACGCCGACTGCGCGGCCGTCTGCACCCGCGAGCCGAACTCCGACTCCAGCTCGTGCAGCGCGCTGATGTCCACCGCCACGCCCGCCGCCTCGAGGTCGGCCAGCACCCGCAGCAGCGGCAGCTCGAGGTCGGTGAGCAGCGCCGTGCCGCCGCGCTCGGCGAGGTCGGCGTCGAGGGCGTCGGCGAGGTCGGCCACCGCGCGGGCGCGGAGCATCTCGGCCTGCGCCGCGGTCTCGTCGGCCTCCTCCTCGCCGCCGTCGAGGGTGAGCTGCTCCCCGCCCGCGGCGTCGGCCTCCTCGGCGCGCAGCTCGCGGCGCAGGTAGCGCAGCACCAGGTCGGCCAGGTCGAAGCTGCGCTCGCCGGGGCGGGCCAGGTAGGCCGCGAGTGCGGTGTCGCTGGTGACGCCCTCGAGCTCCCACCCCCGCGCGCGGACGGCGTGGATGGGGCCCTTCACCTCGTGGGCGGCCTTCGGGACCTCGGGATCCGCCAGCCAGGCGGCCAGCGCGGTCTCGTCCTCGGTGCTCAGCGCGAGCACGTCGACCGACGCCGCCTCGCCGTCGGCGGCCGCCAGCGCGACCCCGTGCAGGTCCCCGGTCCCCTGCCCCCACGTTCCGCGGAAGGAGATGCCGACCCGGCCGCCGTCGCGGGCGTGCTCGTCGAGCCAGTCCCCGACCGCGCCCGGCTCGAGGGTCACCCCGTGCAGCTCGAAGCCCTCCTCGGCCTCGGGCTCCGCCGCGGTGAGCGTGGAGAACAGGCGCTCGCGCAGGACCCGGAACTCCAGCTCGTCGAACAGCCGGTGCACCGCGTCGCGGTCCCAGGAACGGACCTCGAGCTCCTCGGGCCGCACGTCGAGCTCGACGTCGCGCACCAGCTCGGTCAGCTGGCGGTTCAGCACCACCGAGGACAGGTGCTCGCGCAGCGCGTCCCCCGCCTTGCCCCGGACCTCGTCGACCCGCTCGACCAGCGCGTCGAGCGACCCGAACTCC
>NZ_JBVPVA010001131.1:0-4402 GCF_055612215.1 Actinomycetospora sp.
GAGCCGAGGGCGGGAGGGGCCGGAACCCGGCGCCGGGCCCGTCGCCCGGCCGGCTCTCCTGCGCCTCGCGCGGCCCCGGCACGATCCGGAACCCGCTGGACGGCGGCGCGTCCGGCGCCCGGTGCCGTCCGCCCTCGCGCGGGGCGGTGGGGATCGGGCCGGACGTCTCGGTCTCCCGCCCGTAGCCCCGGCCGCCGCTCGCACGGTGACGCGGCTGCGGCGAACCGGGTGTCCCCGGAGACGGCGAGGACGACGTGGACGCGGTCATGGCGATCTTCCCCCGAACAGACGTACCCGTACGACCAGGTGCGCGGTCTCGATCACTGTGGCCCTCGTCGAGCCCGCCGCGTAACGGGATCCACCCGCTCGGCGCAGCAGCTCCGCCCGATCCGGTACGTCCACGCCGGAAAGGTGTCGGAGCCCCTCGGTAAACTCGGCGGTATGACGCAGTCCCCCTCCCTCCCGGCGGCCCCGCAGGTGCCCGAGAAGCCGACGCTCGACGGCCTCGAGGAGCGCTGGGCGGCCGTATGGGAGGAGCAGGGGACCTACCGGTTCGACCGGTCGGCGTCGCGCAGCGAGGTCTTCTCGGTCGACACGCCGCCGCCGACGGTCTCGGGCTCGCTGCACGTCGGGCACGTCTTCAGCTACACCCACACCGACGTCGTGGCCCGCTTCTGGCGCATGCGCGGCAAGCAGGTCTTCTACCCCATGGGGTGGGACGACAACGGCCTGCCGACCGAGCGCCGCGTGCAGAACTTCTACGGCGTGCGCTGCGAGCCGAGCCTGCCGTACGACCCGGAGTTCACCCCGCCGGAGAAGCCGGGCAAGCAGCAGGTCGCGATCTCGCGGCGCAACTTCGTCGAGCTGTGCGAGACGCTGACCGCCGAGGACGAGAAGGCCTTCGAGGCGCTGTGGCGCCGGGGCGGCCTCTCGGTCGACTGGTCGCACACGTACCAGACGATCGACGCCACGGCCCGCGCGATCAGCCAGCGCGCCTTCCTGCGCAACCTCTCGCGCGGGGAGGCGTACGTGTCGATGGCGCCGACGCTCTGGGACGTCACCTTCCGCACCGCGGTCGCGCAGGCCGAGCTGGAGGACCGCGAGCACGCCGGCGCCTGGCACCGGATCGCGTACCACGGCGCCGACGGCGCGGACATCGAGATCGAGACCACCCGCCCGGAGCTGATCCCGGCCTGCGTCGCGCTCGTCGCCCACCCCGACGACGAGCGCTACCGACCGCTCTTCGGCACCACGGTGCGCTCGCCGCTCTTCGACGTCGAGGTCCCGGTGCTCGCCCACCCGGCGGCCGAGATGGACCGCGGCGCCGGCATCGCGATGTGCTGCACGTTCGGTGACCTCACCGACGTCACCTGGTGGCGCGAGCTCGACCTGCCCAACCGCACCGTCATCACCCGCGACGGTCGGCTGCTGCGCGAGACGCCGGAGTGGATCACCACCGAGCAGGGCCGCGCTCGGTACGAGGAGCTCGCCGGGGCGACGGTCCACACCGCCAAGGAGCGCATCGTCGCGATGCTCGCCGAGACCGGGGAGCTGATCGGCGACGTCCGGCCGGTCACGCGGCCGGTCAAGTTCTTCGAGAAGGGCGACAAGCCGCTCGAGATCGTCTCCAGCCGGCAGTGGTACATCCGCAACGGCGGGCGCGACGCCGACCTGCGCGCGGCGATGCTGCGCCGCGGCGACGAGCTGCGGTGGCACCCGGACTACATGCGCCACCGGTACGCGGACTGGGTCGGCGGCCTCAACGGCGACTGGCTGGTCAGCCGCCAGCGGTTCTTCGGCGTGCCGATCCCGGTCTGGTACTCCCTCGACGCCGACGGCGAGGTGGTGGCCGAGCAGGTCCTCACCCCGGACGACGCCGCGCTGCCGGTCGACCCGACCACCGACGTCCCGCCCGGCTACACGGCCGACCAGCGCGACCAGCCGGGGGGCTTCACCGGCGACCCCGACGTCCTCGACACGTGGGCCACGTCGTCGCTCACCCCGCAGATCGCCGGGAAGTGGTCCGTCGACGACGACCTGTTCTCCCGGGTCTTCCCCATGGACCTGCGCCCCCAGGCCCACGACATCATCCGGACCTGGCTGTTCTCCACGGTCGTGCGCAGCTCGCTCGAGTTCGGCGAGCTGCCGTGGGCGCACGCGGCCCTGTCCGGCTGGATCCTCGACCCGGACCGCAAGAAGATGTCGAAGTCCAAGGGCAACGTCGTCACCCCGATGGGGCTGCTCGAGGAGTTCGGCTCGGACGCCGTCCGGTACTGGGCCGCGAACGGCCGGCCCGGCGTCGACACCGCCTTCGACCGCGGGCAGATGAAGGTCGGCCGGCGCCTCGCGATGAAGCTGCTCAACGCCTCGAAGTTCATCCTCGGGGTGGGGGTCCCGGCCGGTCTCCCGGACCCGTCGGCGGTGACCGCGCCGATCGACCGGGCACTGCTCGCGCGGCTGGCCGGGGTCGTCGAGAAGGCGACGGCGGCGCTGGAGCGGTTCGACTACGCGGTCGCGCTCGAGGTCACCGAGCAGTTCTTCTGGTTCTTCTGCGACGACTACCTGGAGCTGGTCAAGTCCCGGGCCTACGGCGAGTTCGACGAGGCCGGGCGTGACTCGGCGCGGGCCGCCCTCGCGGTGGCGCTGCGCGTGCTGCAGCGGCTGTTCGCGCCGGTGCTGCCGTTCGTCGCGGAGGAGGTCTGGTCGTGGTGGCAGGACGGGACGGTGCACCGCGCCGCCTGGCCGACCACCGCGGAACTGCCGCCGGCCGAGGGCGTGGACGAGGCCGTGCTCGACGTCGCCTCGGAGGTCATCTCCGGGATCCGCAAGGGCAAGTCGGACCAGAAGCTCTCGATCCGCACCGAGGTGGAGAGCCTCTCGGTGTCCGCCGCGCCGGACCGGCTGGACGCCCTGCGCGTCGTCCTGGGCGACGTGCAGGCGGCCGGGCGCGTGCGGGACGTCGAGCTGGTGCCGTCCGAGGACGGCGAGCTGGTGATGCGGGTCGGTGGACCCGTGGAGGCCGTGCAGGCCTGACCCGGTCCCCGACGGCGGCCGTGGCGGCCGTCGTCGGGGTCGCGGCAGCGGTCAGGCCTGGAGCTCCGACTGCGGGGTGATGGCGAAGCGGTACTCGTCGCCGGAGCCGTCGGACTCGGCCTCCGGGATCTTCTCGACGTCGAGCACCTTGTCGTCGAGGGCCGACGCGGCCATCGGCTCGAGGAAGATGACGGCACCGCCGCCCTCGAGCACCGTGTCGTCCGCGGCCGGGTTCGGCGCGACGGAGAGCTCGAGCCCCTCCTCGGCCATGTTCGGCGTGGCCGCGATGCGCAGGCCGGAGCCCTCGGGCATCTCGTTGGTCTCGAGGATGTTGGAGATGGCCTCGGCTGCCGTCTCCGTCAGTGCCAGCATGCCCCGTTACCATACGGATCACGGAAAGGTCACGCACGTCATCGCGCGTCCCGTCACACGGGCAGTCCCCCGGTCGGGCGCACCGTCACGGAGGAGAGCGGCCATGGCGCTCCCGGTCCCCGAGTCGGCCGCCGGGCCGCGGAAGGACATCATCCGGTTGCTCGGACAGACTCCGGAGGGTCTCTCCGACGGGGAGCTGGCCGCGGCCCTGGCCGACCGGTACCCCGGGCTGAACGCCAAGGCGGCCAACCACCAGTGCCGCCGGCTGGCCGCGATCGGGATGGTGGAGCGCGTGGGGACGAGGCCGGTCCGGACCCGGTTGGTGGCCCGTGCGGCGGTCGAGCCCGAGGAGCCCGCCGCCGACGAGCTGCCCGAGCCCACCCCCGTCGACGAGCCCGAGCCCACCCTCGCCGAGGGGCACACCACGCAGTCCGACCAGGCCTCCGACGTGCCTGACGTGCCCCTCGACGACGACGGGTCGGACTCAGGCGCCGCTCCGGAGCCCGAGGGGCACACCACGCAGTCCGACCAGGCCTCCGACCTGCCTGACGTGCCCCTCGACGACGACGGGTCGGACTCAGGCGCCGCTCCGGAGCCCGAGGGGCACACCACACACTCCGACCAGGCCTCCGACGTGCCTGACGTGGCCCTCGACGGGGCCGGGGCACCGGCCCCGGTGCTCTCGCCCGTCCAGGCGGACATCGTCGCCGCCCTGGCCGACGCTCCCGCGGGACTCACGGACAACGAACTCGCCGCCGCCCTCGCCGGCCGGCACCCCCTCGTCGACCCGAAGGCGTTCAACTACCAGTGCCGCAAGCTCGCCAAGGCCGGGCTCGTCGAGCGCACCGCGCGGTCGAGGGACGCCCCGATCCGCACCCGACTCACGGCCTCGGCCGCCGAGGGGCACACCACCCACTCCGAGCAGGCCGAACACCGGCCCGACGTGCCCCTCGACGACCCCGGCGACGCCGGCACCCCGCAGACCCACCCCCGCCCC
>NZ_JBVPVA010000089.1:0-3378 GCF_055612215.1 Actinomycetospora sp.
TCGCGTGCCGTGTCGGGCACGTGGTCGGCGACGAAGGCCAGCGTGGGCACGAACTTGATGCCGGTCTGCCTGCCGACCGTCGAGCGGAGCACACCGGTCGCGCTGGCCAGTGCCCTGGCGGAGTCGGTGACCGCGGTGTCGTCGCCGAAGACGGTGTAGAAGACGGTCGCCTCGCGGAGGTCGCTGGTGACGCGCGCGTCGGTCACGGTGACAATGCCCAGCCGCGGGTCCTTGATCTGGGACTCGATGGCGCTGGACACGATCTGCCGGATGCGGACCGCCAGCTTGCGGGCGCGGGCCGGGTCGGCCATCACGGACCTCCTCGTGGATGGTTTGGAGCAGCCCCTGGCCGGTGGGAGGCCGGTCAGGAGTCGTGGTCACCGAACAGCTGCCGGTGCGTCGACAGGAGCGTCACCTCCGGTCGCTCGGCGAGCAACCTCTCGCAGGCGTCGAGGACGTCGGTCACCTGGCCGGCCTCACCGGCCACGGTGGCGACCCCGACCTGCACGCGGCGGTGCAGGTCGAGGTCGCCGACCTCGGCAGCTGCGACGGCGAAGCGGCGCCGCAGCTCGGCCACGAGGGGCCGGACCACGGCGCGCTTGCCCTTGAGCGAGTGGACGTCCCCCAGCAGCAGGTCAGCGGTCAGCGATCCGGTGAACACCGGGAACCGCTGCCCCGCTGCCGGGGCGACCAATCGCGTTACGCGCGAGGCTTCTCCCGCATCTCGAAGGTCTCGATCACGTCGTCGACCTTGATGTCGTTGAACGACCCCAGGCCGATACCGCACT
The DNA here is from genome assembly GCF_055612215.1 of Actinomycetospora sp. Lineage (NCBI taxonomy): Bacteria > Bacillati > Actinomycetota > Actinomycetes > Pseudonocardiales > Pseudonocardiaceae > Actinomycetospora > Actinomycetospora sp. The sequence continues at coordinate 789 of NZ_JBVPVA010000089.1, forward strand.
CGTAGCCCTCGCGGACCTCGGTCGCGTCGTCCTTGAACCGGCGCAGCGACTCGACGGTGAGGTTGTCGGCGACCACGGCACCGTCGCGGATGAGGCGTGCCTTCGAGTTGCGCACGATCGTCCCGCTGCGGACCAGGGAGCCGGCGACGTTGCCGATGCGCGGCACGCGGAAGACCTCGCGGACCTCCGCCCGGCCGAGCTGGATCTCCTCGAACTCCGGCTTGAGCATGCCCTTGAGGGCGGCCTCGATCTCCTCGATGGCCTGGTAGATGACCGTGTAGTACCGGACGTCCACCCCCTCGCGGTTGGCCAGCTCGGTGGCCTGGCCCTCGGCCCGGACGTTGAAGCCCAGGACGATGACGTCGTCGGCCAGCGCCAGGTCGATGTCGCTCTTGGTGATGCCGCCGACGCCGCGGTGGATGACCCGCAGCGAGATGTCGTCGCTCACCTCGATCTTCATCAGCGCCTCTTCGAGCGCCTCGACGGTGCCCGAGTTGTCGCCCTTGATGATCAGGTTGAGCTGACGGGTCTCCCTGAGCGCCGCGTCGAGGTCCTCCAGGCTGATCCGCTTGCGCATCGTCGCGTTCTGCGCGTTGCGGATGCGGGCCTGGCGGCGGTCGGCGATCTGCCGGGCGACGCGGTCCTCCTCGACGACGAGGAAGGTGTCACCGGCACGCGGCACCGAGGTGAGGCCGACGACCTGCACCGGACGGGAGGGCAGGGCCTCCTTGAGCTTCGTGCCGTGCTCGTCGAGCAGCGACCGGACGCGCCCGTAGGCGTCGCCGGCCACGATCGAGTCGCCGACCCGGAGCGTGCCGCGCTGGACCAGCACCGTGGCCACGGGGCCCCGGCCCTTGTCCAGCTTGCCCTCGATGACGACGCCCTGGGGGTCCTGCTCGGTGTTGGCGCGCAGGTCCAGGGAGGCGTCGGCGGTGAGCAGGATCGCCGCGAGCAGGTCGTCGAGGCCCTGGCGGGTGGTCGCGGAGACGTCGACGAACATCGTGTCGCCGCCGTACTCCTCGGCCACCAGCCCGTACTCGGTGAGCTGCTGGCGGATCTTGGCGGGGTTGGCCCCCTCCTTGTCGATCTTGTTCACCGCGACCACGATCGGCACGTCGGCCGCCTGGGCGTGGTTGATCGCCTCCACCGTCTGCGGCATGACGCCGTCGTCGGCCGCCACCACGATCACCGCGATGTCCGTGGACTTCGCGCCTCGGGCACGCATGGCGGTGAACGCCTCGTGACCCGGGGTGTCGATGAAGGTGATGGCCCGCTCGACGCCCTCGAGCTCGGTGTCGACCTGGTAGGCGCCGATGTGCTGCGTGATGCCACCGGCCTCGCCCTCGGCGACCTTCGTCTTCCGGATGGTGTCCAGCAGGCGCGTCTTGCCGTGGTCGACGTGACCCATGATCGTGACGACCGGCGGACGGGCCTCGAGGTCCTCGTCGCCGCCCTCGTCGGACCCGTAGGTCAGCGAGAACGACTCCAGCAGCTCGCGGTCCTCCTCCTCGGGGGACACGACCTGCACGTCGTAGTTCATCTCGCCGCCGAGCAGCTCGAGGATGTCGTCGGACACCGACTGGGTGGCCGTGACCATCTCGCCCAGGTGGAAGAGCACCTGGACCAACGAGGCCGGGTTCGCGTCGATCTTCTCCGCGAAGTCGGTCAGCGACGCGCCGCGGGGCAGCCGGACGGTCTCGCCCTTGCCCTTGGGCAGGCGGACACCGCCGACCGACGGCGCCTGCATGTTGTCGAATTCCTGACGCTTCTGGCGCTTCGACTTGCGGCCACGGCGGACCGGACCACCGGCCCGACCGAACGCACCGGCCGCGCCGCCACCACGGCCACGGCCACCGCCGCCACCGGGACGACCGCGGAAGCCGCCCGCGGGTGCGCCACCGCCGCCACCGCCGGGGCCGCCACCGCCGCCGGGACGGAAGCCGCCGCCGCCGCCACCACCGCCGGGACGGCCACCGGGGCCGCCGCCGGGACGTCCAGCGGGACCGGAACGGCCGCCGGGACCACCGGGCCCACCGCGACCGGGAGGACCGGCCGGACGGGCCGGCATCATGCCGGGGTTGGGACGCGGGGGCATGTTGCCCGGGGTCGCGCCGCCCGTGCCGCCGGGACGCGGCGGACGGTCGTTCGCAGCCGGACGCTCGCCGTCGCGCGGCGGACGCGGCGCCGGGGCCTCGCCGTCACGCGGCGGGCGCGGCGGGCGCTCGCCACCGGGAGCGGCGCCACCGGGACGCTGCCCCTGCGGGCGCGGCGGGGCGCCGGAGCCGACACCGAACGGGTTGTTGCCGACGCGCGGGGTCTTCGGCCCGGGCCGGGCCTGCGGACGGGGCGCGGCGGTCGCGTCACCGGCGTCCGCCGCTGCCGCGGCCGGACGCTGCTGCTGCCCACCCGGCTGGGCCGGGCGGGACTGGCCGGGACGCGCCTGGCCGGGACGCGAGGCGCCCTGGCGCTGGTCGCCGCCGCGCTCCCCACCGGGACGCTGGGCGCCCGGCTTCGGGATGCCGCCCTGACGGGGCTGGCGGTCCGGACGGTCGGTGCCGCTCGGACGCGGGGCCGGACGGTCGCCGTCGCG
>NZ_JBVPVA010000140.1:0-2573 GCF_055612215.1 Actinomycetospora sp.
TGACGGCCAGCTCGCCGCCGACCTCGACGGTGGCGTCCTCGCCCGCGACGATCCGCTGCAGCACGCCGGCGGCGGGTGAGGGGATCTCGGTGTCGACCTTGTCGGTGGACACCTCCAGCAGCGGCTCGTCGACCTCGACCCGGTCGCCCTCCTGCTTGAGCCACCGGGTGACGGTGCCCTCGGTGACGCTCTCCCCGAGCGCGGGCATCTGGACGGAGAAGGACATCACGCCTCTTTCGACGACGAGTGGCGAATGACGAGTGGCGAACTACGAGTGGCTGTGCAGGGGCTTGCCGGCGAGGGCCAGGGTCGCCTCGCCGAACGCCTCGTTCTGGGTGGGGTGGGCGTGGATCAACGCGGCGACGTCCTCGGCCTGTGCGTCCCAGTTGTAGACCAGCTGGGCCTCGCCGATCAGCTCACCGGCGCGCGCCCCAACCATGTGGATGCCGACGATCGGGCCCGGTGTGCCCTGCGCGCCCTGCTTCACCAGCTTGATCGCGCCCTGCGTCTGCAGGATCTGGCTCTTGCCGTTGCCGGCGAGGTCGTAGGTGAGCGTCTGGATCTCGCCGTACTTCTCGCGTGCGTCCGCCTCCGTCAGCCCCACGGACGCGACCTCGGGCTCGCAGTAGGTGACCCGGGGGATCCCGGTCTCGTCGATGACGGGCGGGTTGAGCCCGGCCAGGTCCTCGGCGAGGAAGATGCCCTGCGCGAAGCCGCGGTGGGCCAGCTGCAGACCGGGCACGATGTCCCCGACGGCCCAGATGTTGCCGACGCCGGTGTGCAGGCGCTCGTTCGTCGTCACGAAGCCGCGGTCGAGGGTGACGCCCTGCTGCTCGTAGCCCAGGTCCGCGGTGTTCGGCCCGCGCCCGACGGCCACCAGCAGGATGTCGGCCTCGAGCTGCTCGCCGTTCTCGAGGTTCACCGTCACCGCGTCGGCGGTCTGGTCGACGCCGGTGAACTTGGTGCCGATCTTGTAGTTGATCTTCCGCTTGCGGAACTGGCGCTCGAGCTGCTTGGAGAGGAACTCGTCCTCGTTGGGCACCAGGTGCGGCAGGGCCTCGACGATCGTGACCTCGGCGCCGAAGCTCTTCCAGACGCTCGCGAACTCCACGCCGATCACGCCGCCGCCGAGGACGACCACGCGGTCCGGCACGTAGTCGAGGTTGATGGCCTCGGTGGAGGTCATGACGCGGCCGCCGAGCTCGAGCCCCGGCAGCGTCTTCGAGTACGAGCCGGAGGCCAGCACGACGTTGCGGCCGGTGTAGCGCTGCCCGTCGACCTCGACGGCGTCGGGACCCACCAGCGTGCCGTGGCCGTCGATCATCGTGATCTTGCGGGACTTCACCAGTCCCTGCAGGCCCTTGTAGAGCTTGCCGACGACGCCGTCCTTGTAGGAGTTCACGCCGCTCATGTCGATGCCCGACAGCGAGCTCTTGACGCCGATCTGCTCACCCTCGCGGGCGTTGTCGGCGACCTCGGCGGCGTGCAGCAGCGCCTTGGTCGGGATGCAGCCGCGGTGCAGGCAGGTGCCGCCGAGCTTGTCCTGCTCGACGAGGGCGACCGTGAGGCCCAGCTGGGCCGCGCGCAGTGCGCAGGCGTACCCGCCGGAACCCCCGCCCAGGACCAGGACGTCGTAGGTGTCGCTCTCGCTCAACTCTCACTTCTCCCGCGTCGGCGTGTGACGTGCGGTGGACCGGGCGGCGACGGTGGTCTCCGGCCGGGCACTCGTGTCCGGACCCGCTGGTCGGATCGGACGGTCGGAGACCATCCTTCCACCGCGGGCAACCACGTGTCGGGGCGCTCCCCGGTGGTCGTCCTCAGCCGTGTCCGGCCACGTCGGCGAGCACCGCGGCGAGGGTCCGGACGGGGAGCCCGGTGCCGCCCTTGGGGGTGTAGCCGTGCGGCCCGCCGGTGTTGAAGGCCGGCCCCGCGATGTCGATGTGGGCCCAGGGAACGCCCTCGGCGACGAACTCCCGCAGGAAGAGGCCGGCGACGAGCATGCCCCCGAACCGGTGGCCGGTGACGTTGGCGATGTCGGCGACGCGCGAGTCGAGGTCGCCGCGCAGCTCCTCGGGCAGCGGCATCGCCCAGGCGCCCTCGCCGACGCCGGCCGCCGCGGCGGTCACCCGGTCCCGCCACGTCTCGGTGCCCATGACGCCCGCGGTGCGCGCGCCGAGCGCGACGGTCTGCGCCCCGGTCAACGTGGAGGTCTCCACCAGGTAGTCCGGACCGTCCTCGCAGGCGCGCACGATCGCGTCGCCGAGGATCAGGCGGCCCTCGGCGTCGGTGTTGAGGACCTCGACCGTCTTGCCCCCGTACATCGTCAGCACGTCACCGGGGCGGTAGGCGGTGCCGGAGGGCATGTTCTCGGCCATCGGCACCGTCGCGGTGACGTTGACCGGCAGGTTCTGCTCGGCGGCCAGGCAGATGGCGGCGACGACGCACGCGGCCCCGGACATGTCCGAGGTCATGTGGTCCATGTTCGCGGCCGGCTTGATCGAGATCCCGCCGGTGTCGAACGTGATGCCCTTGCCGACCAGCGCGACCGACTTCGTCGCCTCGGGGTGGTTGTG
>NZ_JBVPVA010000187.1:0-5086 GCF_055612215.1 Actinomycetospora sp.
CCGCGGGTGAGGTCGCCGTACTCGGCGGTGTCCGAGCAGCTCCAGCGCTGGCCGTAGATGCCCTTCTCGTACATCAGGTCCACGATCAGCTTGAGCTCGTGGAGGCACTCGAAGTAGGCGATCTCGGGCTGGTAGCCGGCCTCGACCAGCGTCTCGAACCCGGCCTGGACCAGCGCCGACGTGCCGCCGCAGAGCACGGCCTGCTCGCCGAAGAGGTCCGTCTCGGTCTCCTCGGTGAAGGTCGTCTTGATGACCCCGGCCCGGCCGCCGCCGATGGCCGCGGCGTAGGAGAGCGCGAGCGCCTGGGCGTGGCCCGACGCGTCCTGCTCGACCGCGATGAGGCACGGCACGCCCTTGCCGTCGACGAACTGGCGGCGGACGAGGTGGCCCGGGCCCTTCGGCGCGACCATGGCGACGTCGACGTCCGCCGGCGGCTGGATGAGGTCGTAGCGGATGTTGAAGCCGTGGCCGAAGAAGATCGCGTCGCCCGAGTTCAGGTTGGGCGCGATGTCGTCGGCGTAGATGTAGCGCTGCTTGGTGTCCGGCGCCAGGATCATGATGAGGTCGGCCTCGGCGGACGCCTCGGCCGGCGTGACGACCCGCAGGCCCTCCTCCTGCGCGGCGGCGCGGGACTTCGAGGACTCGGGCAGGCCGATGCGCACGTCGACACCCGAGTCGCGCAGCGAGAGCGCGTGCGCGTGGCCCTGGCTGCCGTAGCCGATCACGGCGACCTTGCGGCCCTGGATGATCGACAGGTCGGCGTCGGCGTCGTAGAAGATATCGACACTCATGGAACTGCGGTTTCCTCTCGGTACGGACTCAACGGTTGGCGGCGATGGCGCGGGGCCCACGGGCGAGCGCGACCATCCCGGACTGCACGATCTCGCGGATGCCGTAGGGCTCGAGCATCCGACGCAGCGCCGACAGCTTGTCAGCGGTGCCGGTGGCCTCGACGGTGACGGCGTCGGGAGCGACGTCGACCACCTTGGCCCGGAACATCTGGGTCACCTCGAGGACCTGGGAGCGCACCGTCGCGTCGGCGCGGACCTTGAGCATCACGAGCTCGCGCTGGACCGACATCGTCGGGTCCAGCTCGACGATCTTGATGACGTTCACCAGCTTGTTGAGCTGCTTGGTCACCTGCTCGAGGGGGAACTCGTCGACGCTCACGCAGATGGTCATCCGCGAGATGCCGGCCTCCTCGGTCGGACCGACCGCGAGCGACTGGATGTTGTAGCCGCGCCGGGAGAACAGGCCCGAGATGCGGGCCAGCACGCCGGGCTTGTCCTCGACGAGGACCGAGAGGGTGTGGGTGCTCATCGGCTCGTCCCCCCGAGGCGCTGGTCCTGGCGCTCGATGTCGGTGACGACCTCGTCCGCGCCACCCGCCTCCGGGTCGTCGAACAGCGGCCGGATCTCCCGGGCGGCCATGATCTGGTCGTTGCCGGTGCCGGCGGGCACCATCGGCCAGACCTGGGCGTCGGCGCCGACGGTGAAGTCGATGACGACGGGGCGGTCGGTGATGGCCATGGCCTGCTCGATGACCCGGTCGACGTCCTCCTTGGTCTCGCACCGCAGGCCCTCACAGCCCAGCGCCTGGGCCAGCAGGACGAAGTCGGGCACGCGGTGCTTGTGCGTACCGAGCTCGGTGTTGGAGTAGCGCTCGCCGTAGAACAGGGTCTGCCACTGGCGGACCATGCCGAGGTTGCCGTTGTTGATGACCGCGACCTTGATCGGGATGCCCTCGATGGCGCAGGTGGCGAGCTCCTGGTTCGTCATCTGGAAGCAGCCGTCGCCGTCGATGCACCAGACGGTGGTGTCGGGCAGCCCGACCTTCGCCCCCATGGCGGCGGGCACGCCGTAGCCCATCGTCCCGGCGCCGCCGGAGTTCAGCCACGTGCGCGGGTGCTCGTAGCGGATGAACTGCGCGGCCCACATCTGGTGCTGGCCGACCCCGGACGCGTAGATGGCCTCCGGGCCGGCGATCGCGCCGATGCGCTCGATGACGTACTCCGGGGACAGCGTGCCGTCGGCCGGCTCGTCGTAGCCCAGGGGGAAGGTCTCGCGCCAGGAGTTGAGCTGGTTCCACCAGGCCGTCAGGTCCGGGGCCTCGCCGGCGGCCCGCAGCGCGGCGGTCAGCTCGCCGATGACCTCGCGGGCGTCGCCGACGATCGGGACGTCCGCGACCCGGTTCTTGCCGATCTCCGCGGGGTCGATGTCGGCATGCACGACCTTCGCCCCCGGCGCGAACGTCGTCAGCTCACCGGTCACGCGGTCGTCGAACCGGGCGCCCAGCGCGATCAGCAGGTCCGAGCGCTGCATGGCCGCCACGGCCGCGACGGTGCCGTGCATGCCCGGCATGCCGAGGTTCTGCGGGTGCGAGTCCGGGAACGCGCCCCGGGCCATGAGGGTGGTGACGACGGGGGCCCCGGTCTGGCGGGCCAGCTCCACGAGCTCGGCGGACGCCTCGGCCTTCACGACCCCGCCGCCGACGTAGAGCACCGGCCGCTGTGCCTGCGCGATCAGCCGGGCGGCCTCGCGGATCTGCTTGCCGTGCGGCTTCGTCGTGGGCCGGTAGCCCGGGAGCTCCATCTGCACGGGCCAGGAGAACGTGGTCTGCGCCTGCAGGACGTCCTTGGGCAGGTCGACCAGGACGGGGCCCGGGCGACCGGTCGAGGCGATGTGGAACGCCTCGGTGATCGCCCGCGGGATGTCGGCCGGGTCGGTCACCAGCATGTTGTGCTTGGTGATCGGCAGCGTGATCCCGCAGATGTCGGCTTCCTGGAACGCGTCGGTGCCGATCATCTTGCGCCCGACCTGCCCGGTGATCGCCACGATCGGGACCGAGTCCAGCATCGCGTCGGCCAGCGGGGTCACGAGGTTCGTGGCGCCCGGCCCGGACGTCGCGATGCAGACGCCGACCCGCCCCGTGGCGTGCGCGTACCCGGTGGCCGCGTGCCCGGCGCCCTGCTCGTGGCGCACGAGGATGTGGCGCACGAGCGTGGAGTCGTAGAGCGGGTCGTAGGCCGGGAGGATCGCCCCGCCGGGGATGCCGAAGACGGTGTCGCAGCCCACGGCCTCGAGCGAGCGGACGAGGGACTGTGCGCCCGTGGCCGGCGTCGGGTCGACGCGGGCCGGACGAGGCGCGGCCGGACGCGTCGCGGGTTGCGCTGACGTGTCCTGCTGCTCGGTCGGCGCTCCGGATCGCGGAGCGGGACGCGGTCTGGCTGTGGTCATCAGTGATCAGCCTCTGGTCGGGACGAGGTGGGAGCGGACACGACTGCGTGGAACACAAAAAGGCCCTCGCCGCCGGGTGGCGGTGAGGGCAGGCGCGTCAGCGGTATCGGGCAGCGAGCACGAGGCTCGTCAGGCGCTGACGCGCCCGGCGAGTACGAGAATTCGGTGCTGCACGACGCAGACGGTAGCACGCGGCCCACGGGGCTCGGCCAGCCCCGACGGGAGTGATCCGCTGCGCATCGTCATCAGACCGTGACCGTCGGTCCGGCCTCGTTCCTGGGCTTTCCGGGCCGTAACCCCGTCCGGGGGCGGCCAGACCCCGACCCCGACGACCGCGTCCCCGCGGAACCGCCCTCCTGACGCCACCCGCCCGCCGCCGCACGGCCGCTGCGGTGCGGGGCTGGCACCATCGCGGGGGTGAGCGACGAGCGGGGGACGGCCGTGACCACGACGGACGGGCCGGACGACGAGCAGGACGGCGCTGCTCCGGGCCCGGCCGTCTTCCGCGCGGTGCCCACCGTGTCGCTCGTCGCGATCGGGTTCCTCGCGCTCTGCCTGTCGCCGATCGCGTTCCAGGGCGGGCCCTGGTTCCTGCTCTTCCTGATCCCGCTCGCGGGGGCCGCGTGGATCGTGCGATCCCGCACCCGGGTCGACACCGAGGGCCTGCACGTGCGGCGGCTGCTCGGGTCACGGTCGATGGCGTGGTCGGACGTGGCGACGCTGCGGCTGGTCGACCGGGGGTGGGTACGCGCGGTGCCGCAGGACGGCGCGGACCTCGAGCTGCGAGGGGTCCGCATCCGCGACCTCGGCCGGGTCGGCGAGGCCAGCGGCGGCCGGATCAGCGCGCCGAGCCCCGCCGAGGCGGAGGCCGCCGCCGAGCACGCCCGGGAGCTGGAGGCCGCGCGCATGCGCATCGCCCGGCTCCGGGAGCAGGTGCAGTCCGCCGACGACGCCGAGCCGGCCGCGAACACCGACGCCGCCGACACCGCGAACACCGACGACACCGCCGCCGACACCGCGGACTCGGAGGCCGCCGACTCTGACCACGGCTCCGGCCCCACCACCCCGTCGACGGGCACCTGAGGCAGGCGCAGCGCGCTGTAGCCCTGCTGCGTGTGCTCCTGATCTTCGACGCGAGCGTCCGGAACCACACCCGCGTCCGGGCGTAACCTCCCTCGAGGCCCCACGACCCGCCGCGGCCGCGGTCGGCCTCGCCCTCGTCTCGCCCCTCCAGGAGGAATCGCCGTGCCGCCGCTCCGCTCCCGCGTCACCACCCAGGGCCGCAACGCCGCCGGCGCCCGCGCCCTGTGGCGGGCCACCGGCATGACCGACGACGACTTCGGCCGGCCGCTCGTGGCCATCGCGAACTCGTACACGCAGTTCGTGCCGGGCCACGTGCACCTCAAGGAGATGGGCGAGCTCGTGGCCGGGGCGGTGCGCGAGGCGGGCGGCGTCGCGCGCGAGTTCCACACGATCGCCGTCGACGACGGCATCGCGATGGGCCACGGCGGCATGCTGCACTCGCTGCCGAGCCGTGAGGTCATCGCGGACTCGGTCGAGCACATGGTCCAGGGCCACGCGGCCGACGCGCTGGTCTGCATCTCGAACTGCGACAAGATCACGCCGGGCATGCTCAACGCGGCCCTGCGGCTGAACATCCCGACGGTGTTCGTCTCGGGCGGCCCGATGGAGGCCGGCAAGGCCGTCGTCGTCGGCGGCGTCGCGCAGGCCCCGACCGACCTCATCACCGCGATCTCGGCGAGCGCGTCCAGCGAGGTCGACGACGAGGGCCTCACCGAGGTCGAGCGCTCGGCCTGCCCGACCTGCGGCTCCTGCTCGGGCATGTTCAC
>NZ_JBVPVA010000201.1:0-1442 GCF_055612215.1 Actinomycetospora sp.
CGTGCACGTGGCCGGAGAGTCTCGTTCACCCGAGGCGCTCGGCCAGGGTGACCGTGCCGGGTCCGGTGAGCTCGTCGAGGGCGTCTCGGCGGCCGGCCATGGCCATGAGCAGGGGCTCGGCGGGGCCTTCGACGGCCGGCCCCGTGCCGGAGGTCCAGTCGAGGTCGGTCGCGACCAGCTGCAGACCGCGAACGCGGCGGGACGCCTTGACGGGGGGTGCTGTCCGGGCGAAGGGGAGTGCTTCGGCCAGGCGCTCGGCGGGGACCTCGCGTGGCAGCCCGAGCGAGCGCCGGATGTCCTGGTGGTGGATCAGTCCGTCGCAGAGGCCGATCCGTCCGCCGAAGCCGGCGGTGAGGCCGGCAGGTCGGAGGTGCTTCTCGAGTTCGGTCAGGAGCTCGTCGGTGCTCAGTGCGGCGTAGCGCTGGACGCCGACCTCGCTGACCTGATCGGGCACGAACCACCCCTGGGCGAAGCGCCCCACGAGGCCGAGCGGGCCGAGGTCGTCGTAGCTGATGATGTGGGCGACGACGTCGCGGACCCGCCACTTCGTGCAGAGAGTTGGTCCGTTCCACTGCTCGGGCGTGAGTCCGGCGAGGAGGCCGGCCAGGTCGGTGCGCTCGTCCTGGGCGAGGCGCATCGGGTCGGTCACGGCTGCGCCGTCTCGGTGGCCACCAGTCCGGAGTACGCCTGCAGCAGCGCGACCCATCCGCCGCCGCCGTGCTCGATGGCACCGTGGACGTTCTCGCCGCCGACGAGGCGCTCGAAGTGGCGCTGCTCGACCTCGATGGTGGTCTGGTCGGGCCCGTCGGCGTGGAAGCGCACGTCGATTTCGCTGGCGTGGTCGGGGTCGGGGTCGAACTGCCAGTCACCGCCGATCTGCCAGGTGAACACGACCCGCTCGGGCGGGTCCCAGGTCAAGACGCGCCCCCAGTCGCACTCGCTGCCGTCGACGCCGCGTTCGAACCAGCGTCCGCCCACGTGGGGTTCCAGGACGACGTCGGCGACGTCCGCGGCGCCGATGTGGTACTGACGCGGCCACCACGATCCGATCGAGGCGGTGAACAGTTCGAAAGCGCGGTCACGGTTGACGTTGACGGTGGTCTTGCCCTCGATCGACGGGATCGGCGTGGTCATGGCTGCTCCTGGTCGGGGTGCTCGGTGGGGACGATGTCGTCGGCGGCGGTCTGCTCGGCGTACTTGTGAAAGTTCGCCAGGGCGTGCTCCCAGACGCCGTCGAGCCAGGCCCGCACCGCGGACACCCCGTGGGGGTTGAGGCTGTAGATCCGGCGGTTGCCGTCGGCACGGGAGATCACGAGGCCGCCGTCCTTGAGCACCTTGAGGTGCTGGGACACCGCGGGCCGTGTGATCGGCAGCAGCTCGGCGATCTCACCGACCGCGCTGGGACGCCGCGCGAGCAGCTCGAAGATGGCGCGTCGGTTCGG
>NZ_JBVPVA010000260.1:0-10437 GCF_055612215.1 Actinomycetospora sp.
TACTTCAACCTGCGCAACGCCATGATCACCTCGGCGCTGCACAGCGGGTTCCCGGTGCGCCACATCGCGGCGACCCTCGGTGACCTGCTCTCGCGCTACCTCGTCTCGATGAACTACGGGCTGGCGGCCACGCTGATCCGCGCGGTCGAGGACTTCCTCGTCGGGCCCTCCGTGCTCGACGACGGCGGCGTGGCCGCGACCGCGCGCATCCGGGGCGAGCGGTCGGCCTACCCGGAGACGGTCATGCACACTGCGGACGCGGCGCCCGGGCTCGGCGCGAGCGACATGCCGATCGTGCGGGCGGGCGGCGAGCCGACCCGCACCCGGCTCGTCATGGCGAAGCGGCTCGCCCAGCAGGCCCTCGGGCGGCTGCCGCACCCGGTGGGCGCCGTCGGGGCGGGCGAGGCGCACTGGTGGCACGTCTCGCTGTTCGAGCGGGTCGCGGTGACCGACGCGGGCCAGGGCGGAGTCCGCGTGCGGCAACGCGACCCGGAGACGTTCAAGCGCCTCGCCCGCGAGGGTGCGCGGGTGCTGTGGCGGCTGGTCCGCGAGGGCGATGCCGCGGCCGGGCGGTGGCGCGCGGCGACGCCGGAGCTCACCGGGGCCGACAACTGGCGCCGGCTCTTCGGGATCCGCTGAAGCTCAGGGGAGAGACGGCCGGGCGCGCTCAGCGCCGGACGATTACCGTCCACGGCCCGACGTCGCGCCGCTCGAAGGCGGGCGAGTCGAACAACCGCTCCGGGAAGGCCACCGTCTCGAAGGAGACGTTCGGGTAGGCCGGGAACACGTCGTGCACGACCGTCACGGTCAGCGTCCCACCCGCGCCCCGGCCGAACAGGAACGCCCGCGGGGCCGGCCAGACCGACGTGTCGAGGCGGCGCAGCAGGTCGTCCGGACCGGTCGACCGGCTCCACGCCCGCACGGCCTCGTTGCGCCGCTCGTACTGCGCCAGCGGGTTCGCGTAGTGCGGCGTCGACTGCTGGAAGCCGTGGAAGGGCTCCGCGACGTAGAACTGGGTCGGGCCACCGAGCACGACGAGCTCCGCGGCGGGCCGCCCCGAGAGCCCGTCGACGGTGTGCACGAGCTGGGGTGACCAGGAGTCGATCCGCGCCGGGTCGTACGCGCCGACCGCGGGCAGCCCGGTGCTCGGGTACGGATCGGAGTAGGCCTCCTGCACCGCGTCGTCGCCGGCGGACAGCGCGCCCTGGGCACACGCGGCGAGGACGACGACGGCGAGCACCGCCGCGAGGGCCCGCAGCGGCACGCCGGGCAGCGGCCACCGCGCGCGGGTGAGCGCGAGGGCCTCGACGGCGGTGAGGACGCCGGCGCACACCAGCACGAGCTCCACGATCGGGGCGAGGCGGAACGCGAGGGTCGTCTGCCCCACCAGCAGGGCGGGCACGGTCAGCGCGAACCAGGCATAGACCAGCAGCACCAGCACGGCGAGGGGGCGCGCGAGGCGGGGCCGCACCGTCCACGCCAGCACGATCCCGATCAGCCCGACGACGCACATCGCCCCGATCGACGACGGCTGGAGCATCGGGAACGTCCAGACCGCGCCGTCGTAGGGCAGGTAGCGCTGGGCGTCGCTGCGCGGCAGGCCCGCGGCGAGCGCCGCCACCGCGTACGGGCCCCAGACGACGAGCGCGAGCACCCCGCCGATGACGAGCACGAGCGCGGCCCGCCCGATCCTCGGGAGGACGTGGCGCGGCGCCCGGCCGCGGGTCGGGAGCAGCGCCCCGACCACGACGAAGACCCCGAAGAAGGCGGCGTGCAGTGAATAGGTCATGGCCGCCAGGCCGAGGTAGACCCCGCTCGCGACCAGCGCGACCGTGCGGTGCCCGACCTCGTCGGCCCGCAGGGCGCGCCACACGATCACCGCGACCGCGGGCATCGGGGCGACGAGCAGCCAGGCGTAGGGCTCGGCCGCGGAGACCCCGAGCCCGACGATCGCGGTGGCGGTCGCGACGAGGACCGCCCGCCCCGGGGAGACCACGAACCGCCACGCGGCGAACGCGGCCCAGGCGGCGACGGCGAGCGTCAGGATCGCCCAGAGCTTGTAGAACTCCCACGCCGGGATGCCCGCGAGGTCCGCCCCGCGGCCGCCCAGCCAGAACCACGCCGCCGGGTAGTACGAAGGCAGACCGAGGTAGTTCATGTCGGTCAGCGCGGTGGTGGAGGCGGCGCGGGCGAGCGCCTGCGTGCGGAAGCTCTGGTCGATCGAGATGCCGCCGAGGTAGTAGTGCGTGCCCTGCAGCAACAGCCCCGGCCACAGGGTGACCAGGGCGGCGAGCAGGCCGGGGACGGCGAGCGTGACCGCGGTCGACCCCGCGCGGCGGCCGGACGCGGCGAGCGCCACGAGGACGGCGACGACGACCGCGCCGGTCGTCGCGGCGACCGCGGTCGCCGCGTAGGTGGGGAACGGGATCCGCAACCGGCTGATCGCGACCTGCAGGACGAGGCACACGACGACGGCCACGACCAGGCCGGCCGCGGCGAGCAGCCAGGCGGGACTCCGGCGGGGCGTCTCGTCGTGCCGCGCCGGCGAGGTGGGCGTCGTACGCAGTCCGACCGTGGACATCGGGGCGACCAGGTGCTCCTTCGGGCGCGCTCGGCGGGCGCACGAGACTAGCGCGGGCGGCCGGGCCCCCCTGTGAGCCGGGCGATCACCGCGGGGTCGAGCCGGTAGACGGTCACGGTGCCGGCGCGGAAGACCGGGGTGAGCCCGGGGAGCCCGGACAGGCCCTCGAACCCGCGCGGGACCGTCAGCCGGTCCGCCTGCGGCCAGTTGAACGGCGCACCCCCGACGCCGATCGCCGGGGCCTGCGAGTCGACGTAGAGCCAGGCGACGTGGAGGTCGAGCAGGTCGCGACGCACCACGGGATCGGTCGGGTAGTCCCGGAAGCCGCCCAGGAGCTGATAGGTGTACGGCTCCGTCGCGCTCCCGAGCGTCGCGAGGTTGACCACCGGCAGCCCGTACTCGGTGTAGAGGATCGTCGAGCCGTCGTTGGCCGAGTTGAGGATGCGTTCGTCCGGGCGCACCTGACCGGCGAGCCAGGCCGCTGCCGCCTCGTCGTCGCCGTCGACGCGGGTGAAGTCGGGGGTCGCGAAGCGGGCGGCGACCGCGTTCTCGTTGATCCGCGCGTAGCCGTGGCCGGGTCCGAGGGCGTAGACGGCGACGACGAGCAGGAGGAGGCCACTCGTCACCCAGGGCACGGCTGATCGACCGATGCGCGGGACCCGGCGCGCGGCCCACCTCGCGGCCACGGCCAGCCCGAGAGCCCCGGCAGGCACTCCGACGAGGCTGAGGTGCGACCAGACCCGAGGCTCCGAGTTGTAGAAGAAGCCGGTCACGATGCCCGCGGCCCCCTTCCCCGGTGCGACGAAGTAGGACACCACCACCGCGAACCACACCCCGAGCGCGGCGAGCAGCGGGGCAGCGCGGCGGGTGAGCACGAGCACGAGCACGCCGAGCAGGATCAGTGCTGCCGCTGCGACCTGGGACCGCGTGCTGTCCGGATCCAGGTAGCCGCCGTAGGCGAAGGTCAGCGCCTTCCCCACGGCGAGGGCCACCGGCCGGTCGGGCGTGGCCGTGGCGAACGCGGTGGTCGCGGCGACCGCCGACGAGCCGACGACGAGCGTCGGGAGGGCGACCACGGCGGCGAGCCCCACCGCCGGCCAGAAGGCCCGGACCAACGAGGACAGGTCCCGCCGGGCACGACGGAGCACGTCGACGAGGAGGTACGCGACCATCGTGACGCCCACGGTGACCAGCGCACTCGGGTGGACGATCACGGCTCCCGCCGTGGCGAGCCCGGCTCCGAGCATCACGGTCCGGGAGGCGCGTCGCCACGAGATCAGCGCCGCGAGGACGCCCGCCGACAGGGCCATCGCCACCGAGTTCGGGAGGATGCCGCCGTCATGGGCGAGCTGGACGCCGGGGCGGTAGAGCGTGGCCGCGAGCACGGCGGCCACACCGGCCGCGCCCATCGTCGTGTCGGCCGCGAACCCGTTGGCTCGGGCCAGCGCCCCGGCGAGGCATGCCGCGCCCAGCGGCATACCGATGCCGACCAGGAGCAGCGCCAGTGCGTTGACCGAGACGACGACGTTCCCGGTCAGCTGGGTCGCGGCACCGGCGAGGAGATGGAACCCGGCGGGGTAGAAGACGGGCTCGGAGCGCGTGAGCACGTCGACGGGAGCCAGCTCCCAGGGTGCGCCGGTGCCGGTCCGGGCGATGTAGGACGACAGCGCCAGGTGGTAGATCATGTCGTGCTCCTGCGGATACGTCCGCAGTGACCAGCCCATCCCACCGAGCCAGGTGAGGACGCTGACGACCAGCCCGCCCGCGATCGCCAGCAGTCCCCCGAGGGCGGGCACCGTCAGGAGGGGAGAGGCCCGTCGTGGCGGGTCGGGCAGGACGCGCCGTCGGCGTCGAAGCACCCGCTGGGTCGCCCCCGCCACCCCCAGGAGAGCGGTCGCGACAGCGAGCGCGACGATTCCGTAGGAGGCACCGACCAGCGAGGTGACGATCCCGGTCAGGGAAGCGACCGCCACCGAACAGGGCGCTGACAGCGCGATGTACCACGTCGGCCGACGCACACCGATCAGCAGGAGTGCGCACGCCCCGGGCAACACCGACACACACGCGGCGACGACGATCCCCGTTGCGTCGAGGAGCACGGCGCCCTCCTTCCCCCGGAATCGGAGGTTAGCGCTCGTCGTTCGGTCCTCCGTCGCGGTGTCCGCCTCCTCGACGGCCGACCTCGCTGCCCTTCCGGAGTTGCGACGATCACGGCCCCCCGATCGGGCGCCGCCCACGGCGGAGGTCGGGCCGAGAGGCGGCACGAACGGTCCGCTACGGGCGGCTGATAGCTTGCCCGCGTGGTGAGCGTGGGCGTCGTCCGGGTCGAGGCCACGAGGGTGTGGAACCGCGCCAACACGATGATCCGGGACGACGGGATGGGCCGAACGGTCGGCTTCCTCGCCGGGCAGGCCTGGGAGCACGCGACACTGCCGCTACTGCGCCGTGATCGCGCCGACGCGCGGTTCCCTTTCGACGGCGCGGAACTCCCGTACGAGTACTCCTGGTACGGGCAGACCTGGCGCAACGAGCGGACCGTCGAGATCGCGATCGCCCGGCACTTCCTCGCCACCGGCACGACGGGCCGGATGCTGGAGGTCGGCAACGTCCTGCACCACTACGGCATCCGCGGACACGAGGTCCTGGACCGCTACGAGCGCGCCGTTCCCGGGGTCATCAGCGAGGACGTCATCGCGTTCGACCCGGCGACGCGGTACGACACCATCGTGTCCGTGTCGACGCTCGAGCACGTCCGCTGCGACGAGGACGAGAAGGATCCCCGGGGTTCGACGAAGGCGCTGGAGAATCTCCGCCGGCTGCTCGCCCCCGGCGGTCGGATGCTGGTGACCGTCCCGGTGGACTGGAACGCCGGGCTGGACGCGGACCTGGCGTCGGGTCGGTTCGCCCTCGACCGCGGCACCTTCTACCGCCGGACCTCGCGCTTCGACTGGGCTGTCACCGAGCCGGAGCAGGCGCTCGCCATGCGCTACGGGACACCCTACGAGGCCGCCAACGCGCTGTTCGTCACGACGACGCCCTGACGCAGTTCGCCCTCGTCGGGATCCGGACGACGACACGTTCGAAGGAATCTCCTCGATCACGACCACTCCGGGCAATGCCTGTCACCGGCGCTACGTACGCATTCCGGCCCCGAGCCGGGCTCGGCCGGGGAGTGCCCCAGAATCAGCCCATGACGACGACCGACTGGGACGCCTATGCCGGCACGTACCGGCAACTCGTCGACGAATCGACGGTCCCGCCACTGCTCGCCGGGGTGATGAGCGCGTCGCGCGGAACGATGATCGATGTCGGCTGCGGGGACGGCATCCTCCTCGACCTCGTCCGCGCGGCGTTCGGCGAGACCTGGACGATCCAGGGCTTCGAGATCAGTGCGGCGCGCGCCGAGATCGCCCGTGCGCGCGGACACGAGGTCTCCGCGGACGAGCGCGGGATCGTCCCTGCCCCGTCCGGCACCTTCGACCTCGTCACCTCGACCCACGTCATCGAGCACGCCCCCGACGACCACGCGTACGCCCGGGAGCTCGCGCGGCTCGTGCGTCCGGGCGGGCTGGTCTACGTCGAGACGCCGGTCAAGCTCCGCGGCGCCTGGTACTTCCGGCGCAACCCCGAGGCGGGCTGGGTCCTCGACCCCACCCACGTGCGCGAGTACAGGTCGGCGGCCGCGGTCAACGCGGTGCTGGAGTCGGCCGGGCTCGAGGTGATCGCCGAGGACCTGACCCAGGTGCGCTTCCCCCTCGCGGCGGCGGAGCTCCTCGTCCGGCGGCTCGCCCGACTTCCCCAGCCCACCGGCGCCCGGAACGGGGTCGGTGCCGTCGAGGTGTCCATTCCCCGCTATCGGCAGCAGGCGGTCCTGGCGCGCCGCCGCGCCGACGCCTGAGGAACGCCCGGGTCAGTGGGCCCGGGCAGCCACCCGACCGACCCGACCGTCGGCCACGAGCACGCCACCGAGGACGACCACCGCGGCCGCGAGCTGGGCCAGGGCGGCCCAGAGCCGGGCGTCCCCCGGAACCACGGACACCAGACCCAGGGTGCAGAGGCCGGCCAGCCACGCGAGGCCGACGTCGCGGTGGCGGCGGAAGGCCAGCACGCGCGTCTGCAGCACGAACGCCGCGGCGCCCACGATCGTCGACGCCGCCAGCGCCGCCGTCGCCGGCCACGGCGGCACGTCCCGGACGGCGAACGCGAGGCGCGCCAGCCAGGGGACGACGAAGACCGCGACGAGCAGCCAGGGGACCGTCACGGCACCGAGCAGCACCAGCAACGGCCGCAACGCCCGGCGTGTCCCCTCCCGGTCGTCGTGCTGGGCCGCCGCCGACACCGAGGGCAGGAGCACCGCCTGGATGGCGGGGAAGACGAACACCGGGGCACGCAGGATGACGGCCACCGCCACGAAGCCGGCCGCCGCGGTGGGCGCCGCTGCCAGGGACGACGTGACCGACACCGGCGCCAGGTTCCACACGCCCTGCGAGGACAGGTAGAACAGCGACGTCCAGGCGAGGGCGGCCAGGCTGATCCGGTGAACGCTCGCCCGCGACGCCACGCGGCTCCCCGTCGACCACAGACCCGGTAGCCGCGTCCACAGGCCCGCCCGCACCGTGCGGAGCGCCACGAGGACCGCGGCGAGCCCGGGCGACACGACCAGCACCGCGACCCAGGTGGCGACGGCGTCCACGTGCGCGAACGCGAGCGCCGCCGCGCCGAGCAGGGTGAACCCCGCCTCCAGCAGGAAGGTGGCGCTGTACGCCCCGAACCGGCGCCGCGCCGCCAGCGGGCCGCGCACGCAGTACGAGACGGCCATGGTGACGGACCCGAGGGCGAGCGCGCAGGCGACCTCGACGTCCGGGAGCAGCGGGGTCGCGGCCAGCGACAGGGCGACGGCGGCCACCAGCAGCACCGCGGCTCGACGGCCCGCCGTGGCGAGTACGGGCCGTCCGTCCTCCCCCGCCGCGTCGGCCGCGGCCAGCGCCCGGCTCGTCTCGAGCTCGACCGACGCGAAGACCCCTCGGCCCACGGTGTTCAGCAGCAGGTAGAAGGCACTCACCGCCGCGAAGCCCGCGGCGGGCATCGTGCGTGCGGCGAGCGCCAGGAGCACGTAACCCGCCAGTGCGAGGAACACCTGGCTCACCGGGACGCCTGCCGCAGCGCGGAGCCGGGCGTCCCGCAGACGCCCGAGACCGCGGAGTGCCACGCACGGAGATTACGGCGCGCCCGGCACCGCCGGGGCTCCGCCCCGTCCATGCCCGCGGAGTCGGACACGAGGCCGTTGCTAGGTTGGCCCGCGCCCGGAGACCGGGGAGGGCCGCATGACCGAGCTTCGGATCGTCGCGCTGACCAGCTACGGCGCGCACACCGCCCTGACCGGGGGCCGGCTCCGTCGCGACAACCTGCTCGCGGCGCTGGCGGCGCGCGGACACCTCGTCACCCGTTTCGACGTCCCCGCCCGGCCGGGCCCGGCCTCCGCGGCCCGGTCCGTGCCGGTCGCCTCGAGCCGAGGTTTCCGGGAGGCGCTGGCCGGGTCGGACGTCGTCCTGCTCGGCGACGTCTTCTGCCTCCCGGCCGTCCCGATCATCCGACGTTCGGGGGTGCCGATCGTCCTCGATCTCGTCGACAGCCCGTACCGGCTCGTCGGCTCCGCCCCCCGGACCACGGTGCCGCAGCGGCTCTCCGCGCTGGCCGGGTCCGCGCAGCTCGTCCCGGTCATGAAGCTGCTCTATCCGCTCGTCGCCGCCGTCACCTACATCTCCGAGGACGACGCGGCCTGGGACGCCGCCCGCGTCCGCCGGAGCCCGCCGACCCACGTGGTGCCGAACGGCATCGCCGCGCCCCTGTTCGAGCTCGACCTCGTCCGCCCGCCGGTCGACGGATACGTCGCGTGGCTCGCCGACTGGACCTACGCCCCCAACCGGGACTCGCTGCGGTGGTTCGTCGACGAGGTGGCTCCCCACCTCCCCGACGACGTCCTGGCGCGGATCACGCTCTTCGGCGCCGGGGATCCGTGGGCCCTCCACGCCGACGGCCCCGCCCTCGAGCGGATGCGCACCCTGGTTCCGTTCGCCGGCTTCCTGGATTCGCTCGCGGACGTCTACACCGGAGCACGCGCCGCCATCGCCCCGGTCACGCGGGGTGCGGGCGTCAACAACAAGGTCCTCGAGCCACTCGCCGCCGGGCGGCAGCTCGTGACGACCGGTGTGGGCACGCGCGGCCTGCCGCCGTCGGTGGTGACGAACCTCCGGTACGCGACGGAGGGCACGGAGTTCGCGTCGGCGCTGCGCTCGATGCTCGACACGGCGTGGGATCCCGACCGGGCCCGCGCCGCGCGCTCGTCGGTCCACCCGCTCAGTTGGGACCGGGCCGGCGTCCTCATGGAGCGCGTCCTGCACGACGTCGTCCGACCGGGGGCCGAGGCAGCGACGAGCCCCGAACAGCAGGCGGGTTAGTCAGCCGGCGGACCCGGATCGCCGTCCGAGCGCATCCCCGGACCGATCGCGGGCGCAGCGTCGGGTTCCTGGTCCAATCGCGTGCGCCACTCGAGCTCCTCGAGACGCAGCCGGATGGCCCCGACCTCCTCGGCGAGGCGTCGGGACTGCTCCTCCAGGACCCCGACCTCGATCGAGAGCTGCAACGACACCCCGAAGAGGATCAGCAGCGAGACGAGGAAGAGCAGATTGCTGGGCACCGCGATGCCGAGCAGTCCGGACGCGCGGTTCAGCAGCGAGGGGAAGACCGAGAGCACCACGGTCAGCCCCGCGACGAGCACCCACAGGAACGCGTACTTCTGACGCAGGCGACGTCGCCGCAGGAGCTCGAAGACGAGGACGAACGCCGCGACCGCCACGACGACCGTGACGATCGTGAGCCGCGCCATCTCAGACGGCCGCCTCGACCGTCGACCCCGGCCGGACGATCGGTGCTCGTCGCGCGACCGCGAGCATGATCGCCGTCAGGACCCGGACCAGGTACGCGGACGACCGGAAGGCGTTCTGGCTGGGCACACCCCCGGCTCGCTCCCGCATCGCGACGGGCACCTGCGCTATCCGGAGGTGAGCCCTGCTGGCGAGGACCAGCGCCTCCACCGTGTCCCCGAGGTACTCCTCGGGGAAGTCGAACGCGAACAGCGCCAGCGCCCGGCCGTTGATCATCCTGAACCCGGACGTGGGATCGGTGAGCGGGGTTCCGACCAGACGCGAGAGCGTCGAGGAGAGGAGCCGCATCGCCCACCGTCGAGGGCCACGCACGACGTACTCGCCGACGCCCGCGAAGCGAGCGCCGACGACGACGTCCGCCTCGTCGAGTGCGACGTGCAGACGGGCGATGTCCGCCGGATCGTGCTGCCCGTCCGCGTCGACCTGCACGACGCAGTCGTAGCCCTCCTCGTAGGCGAACCGGTATGCGGCCCGCATGGCGCCGCCGACTCCCAGGTTGAAGGGCAGGGCCATGACGCGCGCGCCCGCAGCGCGGGCGACGTCGGCCGTCCGGTCGGTCGAGCCGTCGTCCACGACGAGCAGATCGGCCGAGGGTTGGTGCGACCGCACCTCGGCCACGACCCGCCCGATCGACTCGGCCTCGTTGAGGGCGGGAAGCACCACGAGCAGCGACGTCGCGAACTCTTCACGACGTGTGGGATCGGCCGGCGCCGCCGCGGTCACGATCGGACCTCACCGCGGGGAGGGGTCTGCGCCTCCGCTGCCTGCCCGCCGGCGACGTCAGCGGTCCCGCCTGTGTCCACGGCCACGTCGGCGAGGGTAGTGAGGGGCGCGCCGCGGACGAACGCGGCACCCCGACGGGGTCACCCGATCGTACGTCCGCCCAGGTCAGGCGCTCGTCGTGACGTAGAG
>NZ_JBVPVA010000269.1:0-5162 GCF_055612215.1 Actinomycetospora sp.
GCGAGGCCTGGTTGCCGTTGAACGGGTCGAAGTTGATCGCCCGGGCGTAGCCGACCAGGACGAGGACCGGGGCGGTCTCGCCCATGACGCGCGCGAAGGCGAGCATCACGCCGGTGACCGTGCCCGAGAGGGCGGTCGGCAGGACGATGCGCAGGATCGTCTTCCACTTCGGGATGCCGAGCGCGTACGCAGCCTCCCGCAGCTCGTCCGGCACCAGCTGCAGCATCTCCTCGGTGTTGCGGATGACCACCGGGAGCATGAGCAGCACGAGCGCCAGGCCGACGAGGAAGCCGCTCTGGTCGAGGCCGCCGATCGAGATGAACAGCGCGAAGACGAAGAGCGCCGCGACGATCGAGGGCACGCCGGAGAGGATGTCGACCATGAAGCTGGTGGTCCGGGCGAGGCGGCCGCGGCCGTACTCGACCAGGTAGACCGCCGCCAGGATCCCCACGGGCACCGCGATGACCCCGGCGATGAGCGCCTGGATCAGGGTCCCGACGATCGCGTGGTAGACGCCGCCCCGGGTCTCGTCGGGGGTCACGCCGGACAGCGAGCGGGTCCACCAGTCCGCCGACACGATCGCCGGCAGGCCCTTGACGATCACGCTGACGAGCAGCCACACCAGCGGGATGACCGCGATGAGGAACGCCAGGGTGACCAGGACCGTCGCCGCCTGGTTCTTGATCCTGCGGGCGGTGGAGACGCGGCGGAAGGTCTCGGGGACCGCGGGGCGGTCCGGGGCGTCGAGAGCGGTCGACATCAGCCGTTCACCTTCCCGCCCGCGACCACGCGGGCGATCGCGTTGACGACGAAGGTCAGCACGAACAGCACCAGACCCGCCGAGATGTAGGCGCCGGTCGGGAGCGGCTGGCTGAACTCCGAGGCGGCCGAGGCGATGAGCGAGGCGAAGGTGTACCCGCCGTCGAAGAGGCTGCCGTGCGACGGGCTCGTCGAGGCCCGGATGACGAGCAGGATCGCGATGGTCTCGCCGAGGGCGCGGCCGAGGCCGAGCATCGAGGCCGCGATGAAGCCGCTGCGCCCGTAGGGCAGCACGGCCATGCGGATGACCTCCCAGCGCGTGGCACCGAGGGCCTGGGCGGCCTCGATGTGGAAGCGCGGGGTCTGGGCGAACACCTCGCGGGTCGTCGCGGTGATGATCGGCAGGATCATGATCGCCAGGATGATGCCGGCGGTGAAGATCGTGCCGGTCAGGACCGGGCTGATGTTGCCGGGCGAGAAGAGGAAGAACCACCCGAGGTAGGTCTGCAGGAACCCGGCGATCGGCTCGATCGCCGGCGCGAGGACGAGGATGCCCCACAGGCCGTAGACGATCGAGGGGACCGCGGCGAGCAGGCCGATCACGAAGGTGAAGGGCCGCGCCAGGCGCGCGGGGCTGTACTGGGTCAGGAAGAGCGCGATGCCCATGCCGATCGGCATCGCGATGACGAGCGCCATCAGCGACGAGAGCACGGTGACCACGAGCAGGTCCCGGATCCCGAAGCGCAGGTTGGCCGCGTCGGTCGTGTTGAACTCGGCGCTCGTGAAGAAGTCGTCGTGGTTCGCCAGCAGCGACGGCACGGCCCGCACGACGAGGAAGAGTCCGATCAGGGCGATCGCCGCGACGACGACGAGGCCGGAGCCGGTGGTGAGCCCGCGGAACACCCGTTCGCCGACGCCCCCCGCTCGTGCGCGGCCGCCCGTCCGGGTTTCGGGGTCGGTGTCGGTCACGGTGCTCATGGTGGCCGATCCGCTCGGGGTGTCCTGGGGTTCAGGGGCTTCCGAGTCGGTTCGCGCCGTGGTGCGTTCGCTCACGATTCTCCGGATCCGCCTCGTCGTGTCGGTCGTGCCGGGTGGGCCCGGCCGGGAGGTGTTCCCGGCCGGGCCCGGGTCCGAGTCAGGAGATCGCGTTGACCGACCCCGTGAGGCGCTGCTTGAACGCGTCCGGGACCGGGACGTAACCGCCCTGGGTCAGCGTGCCCTGGGCCTGCGGGGAGAGGGCGGTCTGCAGGAACGCCTTCACCGCCTGGCCGGTCTGCGGGTCCGCGTACTTGGTGCAGACGATCTCGTAGGTCGCGAGCGCGATCGGGTAGGCGCCCGGCGTGGTCGTCTTGTAGAGGCTCGACAGGTCGAGCGACAGGTCGCTGCCCTGGCCGGTGACCTTGACCGTGTCGACGGCCTTCGCCACCGCGTCGGTGGACAGCGCCACGGGCTGGCCGCCCCCGGCGTTGACGATGCTCGCGGTCGGCAGCTGGGCCTTCTGCGCGAACGACGCCTCGATGTAGGCGATCGAGTTCGGGGTGTTCTTCGTGGCGTCGGTGACGCCCTGGCTGCCCTTCGCGCCGGCCCCGGTGCCGCCGTTGAACGTCTGCGTCGACGGCTTCCCGTACGCGTTGTTCGACGCGGCGTTGAGGTAGGTCTGGAAGTTCTGGGTGGTGCCCGACTCGTCGGAGCGGAAGTTCACGACGATCGGCGCCGCGGGCAGGTTCTTGCCCGGGTTCAGTGCGGCGATCGCCGGGTCGTTCCACGTCTTGACGGTGCCGTTGAAGATCTTGGCGAGCGTCGCGCCGTCGAGCGCGAGGTCGGTCACGCCGGCCACGTTGTAGGCGATCGCGATCGGGCCGAAGACCATCGGGAGGTTCAGCGGGGTCGACGCGCAGCGCTGCTGGGCCTTCGCGGTCTCGTCGGGCTTGAGCGCCGCGTCCGAGCCGGCGAAGTCCGTCTGGCCGCCGATGAAGTCGTTGCGCCCGGCGCCCGAGCCGCTGGCGGTGTAGTTGACCGTCTGGCCACCGCAGGTCTGCTCGAACGTGTTCACGAAGCCCGTGATCGCGTTCGCCTGGGCGGTCGAGCCGCTGGCCTTGAGCGCCTGCTTGCCGCCACAGGTGACACCCGCCGCCTGCGGGGTGGACCCGCCGGAGTTGTTGTCACTGCCGCACGCGCTGAACAGGAGCGCCCCGGCCGCGATCAGTCCGATCGCCGCTGCGCGCCGCTGGAACCTCACAGAGATCCTCCGTCTCGTCCTCGTCCCGGAGCCGGTCGTGCCGCGATCCGGGCGTACGGGTCGACACGGGCTGCATCGACCGAGGCGGAGGTTATGGGGGGCGGGTGGACGAGCGACGCTGGCGAGGTGAACGAGGGATGAACAGGCCCGGTTGCGCCCCACCGATCGGGGCGAGACTCGTCACAGCAGGTCAGCGAGGTTGCGGCCGTCACACTCCTCGTGTCCGACCGCTCACCCGGCGGCGCGCGCGTCACCGGCAGGTGGCGCTCAGATGTCCTCCGGGAGACCGAAGGACACGTCCACCGCGTCCACCTCGAACCCCAGCCGCCGGTAGGTCGCGACGGCGGCCGCGTTGTCCGCCTCGACGTAGAGGACGACCTCGTGCAGACCCCGCCCGGCGAGGTGGTGCAGCCCCGCGAGGGTGAGCGCGCCCCCCAGCCCGCGGCCCTGCGCGTCCGGGTCCACCCCGACGACGTAGACCTCGCCCACCGGTCCGCCGTCGCGGGCCCCGTCGGGGTGGACCTTCGTCCAGTGGAAGCCGAGGAGCGCCCCCGAGCCGTCGTCGCGGGCCAGCAGGAAGCCCTCGGCGTCGAACCACGGCTCCTGCTCCCGGCGCACGACGTCGTCGACGGTCATCGCGCCCTGCTCGGGGTGCCAGGCGAAGGCGCGGGCGTTGACGGCGACGACGTCGGGCTCGTCCTGCCCCACCCGCAGCGGGCCGATCGTGACGCCCTCGACCGCCCGCGGCGCCGGCAGCGGCTCCGCGCCGGCGGGACGGCGCATCATCCAGAGGTCCCGGTCGCGCGCCAGCCCCAGCGCGCCGGCGAGCTCGGCCGAGCCCGGACGATCGCCGTGCGCCCAGACCCGGGCGTGCCCGGGCCGGATCGCGGGGTCGGCGAGCAGCGCGCGCGCGACCGCGGTCGCGATGCCGTGCCGGCGGGCACCGGGCGCGACGCCCAGCTCGACGACCACGTCGTCGGGGTCTCCGGCCTCGACGTGCGCCCAGGCGGCGAGGGCGCCGTCCTCGGTGCGGACCACCAGGTGCCGGCCGTGGCCGGTGGGCGTCGCGAGGTCGAGCAGGACGGGCTCGGACCAGGCGGACACGCCGTCGGCGTGCTTGACCGCCGCCACCAGCCGCTCGATCTCCGCCCGGTCCGCCGCCGTCGGCGTGATCTCTTCCGGGGGGGTCCACCGGGGTGCGGGGCTCGTCACGGCGCGCGACGCTACCCGCCTCCCCGGCGGCCTCGGGAACTGCTGGTCAGGCCCCGCCGGCCCACGCCGCGGGGCGGACCACGCGAGCGTCGTCGGCGGTGTCCCACGACCGCGCCCGGCCGGGGTCCTCGTCGTCGGAGCCCTCGTCGAGCCCCAGGTTCGGGGTGCCGGACTCGGTCGACGACGCGAGCACGCCGCGCACCGGCCGGACGAACTTGTAGCCCACGTTGCGGACGGTGCCGATCAGCTGCTCGTGCTCGGCGCCGAGCTTCGCGCGCAGCCGGCGGACGTGCACGTCGACCGTGCGGGTGCCGCCGAAGAAGTCGTAGCCCCAGACCTCCTGCAGCAGCTGGGCCCGGGTGAACACCCGGCCCGCGTGCTGCGCGAGGTACTTGAGGAGCTCGAACTCCTTGTAGGTGAGGTCGAGCGGACGGCCGCGCAGCCGCGCGGTGTAGGTGGCTTCGTCGATCACCAGCTCGCCGAGGACCAGGGCGCCCTCGCCGCTCGCGCTGTCGGACGAGCGCCGGGCCCGCAGCAGGCGCAGCCGGGCGTCCACCTCGGCCGGGCCCGCACCGGGCAGGAGCACCTCGTCCACGCCCCACTCGAGGGACACGGCGACGAGGCCCCCCTCGGTGAGCACGGCGATGACCGGGACGTCGAGCCCGGTCGAGCCCAGGAGGCGGCAGAGGCTCCGGGCGGCGGCGAGGTCGTGCCGGGCATCGACGAGGACGGCATCGTGCGGTCCGGCGTCGAGGAGCGCGGCCACTTCGGGCGCCGCGGTCCGGAGCCCGTGGGGTAGCAGGGTCAACGACGGCAGCACTGACGTCGGTTCGGGGTCGGCGGTGAGCAGCAGGAGCTCCACGCTTGTCTCCCTCCACAGTCGTGTGGAGCACCCTAGCCCGGTTCACCGCGCCGTCACCCGCTCGCGCGTTGCATGTCACGTGGGACTCCC
>NZ_JBVPVA010000382.1:0-3618 GCF_055612215.1 Actinomycetospora sp.
CCTGGCCGAGGACGCCGACGAGGACACCTACTGCCTGGAGACCTTCGGGCGGCGGCCGGTGGACCAGTTCGAGGAGGTCGGCTGGCTGACCGACCGGGCCTGGGTCGCGCACTGCATCTTCCCGTCGGACGCCGAGATCGCGCGACTCGGCGCGGCGGGCGTCGGCGTGGCGCACTGCCCGTCGTCGAACTCGGTCCTGGGCAACACCCGCATCTGCCCCGTGAGCGACCTGCGCGCGGCCGGCGTGCCCGTCGGGCTGGGCTGCGACGGCTCGTCCTCCAACGACATCGCCTCGCTGTGGGTCGAGTCCCGGCACGCGATGCTGCTCGGGCGCGTGCGCGGCGGCCCGAAGGCGGCCTCGGCGCGGCAGGTCCTGGCGATGGCCACCCGCGACGGCGCCCGCTGCCTCGGCCGCGACGGCGAGATCGGGCAGCTGACGCCGGGCGCCGCCGCCGACATCGCGGTGTGGCCGCAGACCGGGCCGGCCTTCGCCGGGGCGCTCTCCGACCCCGTGGCGGCGTGGCTGCGCTGCGGGCCGACCGTCGCGCGGCACACCGTGGTGGCCGGCCGTCCGGTGGTCCGCGACGGCGTGGTCACCGCGCCGGGTCTCGACGACGTCCTCGCCCGGCACCGGGAGGCGGCGACCCGGCTCCAGGGGGCCCGGTGACGGACCCCCGTGCCAGCGAAGCGTCGACGCTTGCAGCCAGTGGCAGGAAATCCGCTTCGTCACCCGGGCTCTCCGACGGCCTGCTCGACGCACTCGACACCCGCCTCGCCGTCACCGACGCCGCCCTCGACGCCGACGAGGCCGCCCGCGCCCGCCTCGCCGCCCGACCGCCCGAGCCGGTCCACGTCTGCTACGTCCCCGCCGACCGGGTCAGCGCCCGCACCGCCACCGACTGGGGCGACGAGGCCGCCGCCGTCCTCGAGCGCCACGCCGACGACCCCGGCCTGCCCGACGCCCTCGGCCTCGACCCCGACGCCCTCCGCGAGGTCCTGCCCCGGGTCTCCCGCACCCTCGCCGAGCAGCCCGTCGCCGACCTGCGCGCCGACCTCGAGGACGGCTACGGCCTCCGCGACGACGCCGAGGAGGACGCGGCCGCGGGCGCGGCCGGAGCGGCCGTCGCCGCGATGCTGAGCGGCCCGAGGGCCCCCCGCCGCGCCGGACCGCGCGTGAAGTCGATGGAGCGCGCCACCCGACGTCGCGGGTTGCGCTCGTGGGCGCTGTTCGTCGACGCGTACGTGCGGGCCGGCGGCGACCCCGCCCGGCTGCGCGTCACGCTGCCGAAGGTGTCCGCCCCGGAGCAGGTGACGGCGTTCGTCGAGGCCACCGCCGCGCTCGAGGCCCACCACGGGATCGGACCCGTCCCGGTGGAGCTCCAGATCGAGACCGCGCGCGGCGCGCAGCGGGTCGACGCGCTGGTCGCCGCCGCCGGCCCTCGCGCCGCCGGCCTGCACTACGGCACCTACGACTACTCCGCCGGCCTCGGCATCGCCCCCGACCAGCAGCGCGCCGACCACCCCGCCGCCGAGCACGCGAAGTCCCTGATGCAGCTCGCCGGCGCCGCGGCGGGCGTCCCGGTGTGCGACGGGTCGTCGGCGATCCTCGCGGTCGGCGGCCGCGAGCAGGTGCTCGCCGCCTGGCGGATCCAGGCCCGCATCGTGCGGCGCGCCCTCGAGCTGGGGATCGGCCAGGGCTGGGACATGCACCCGGCGATGGTGCCGGCCCGCCTCGCCGTCGTGACCGCCTTCCACCGCGCCGGGCTGGACGCGGTCGTCGGCCGGCTGCGCGCCTACCGCGACGGCGCGTCGGAGGGCGTGCTCGACGAGCCCGCCACCGAGCGTGCGCTGGTCGGGTTCCTGCGCCGCGGCCTGGCGTGCGGGGCGGTCGACGACGACGAGGTCGGGTCGCTGCTCGGGGCCTGACGCCCTCAGGGCTCGAGGTTCTCCAGGTCCGCCAGCTGACCGGGGTGCGTCGGCGCCCACCCGAGCGCCTCCCGGGTGTGGCGGCTCGACGCCGGCTGGTCCATCGCGAAGATCGGCCCGAACGGGCCGAAGTCCTCCTCGGGCCGCGACTCGACGGGCAGCTCCAGCCGCCGCCCGATCACCGTCGCGAGGTCGCGCACCGCGTCGCCCTCGTCGGCCACCGCGTGCCAGGACGTCCCGGCCGGCGCCGACTCGAGGGCCAGCCGGAAGAGGACCGCGGCGTCGAGGGCGTGCACGGCCGGCCAGCGCTGCGTCCCGTCGCCCGGGTAGGCCGCCACGCCGGTGCGGCGCGCCTGGTCGGTGAGCAGGCCGGCGAACCCGCCCAGCCCGTCGCGGTGCACCGTCCGCGGCATCCGCACGGCCGTGGCGCGCACCCCCTGGGGTGCCAGCGCGAGCAGCGTGTTCACGGACCGGCCGCGGCCGCCGACGACGCCGTCGGTCGGCAGCGGATCGGCCTCCGTCGACGGGCGGCCCGGGATCCAGGGCGTCCCCGAGACGGTGGCGATCGGCCGTCCGCTCCCGAGCAGCGCCTCGCCGAACGCGGCGAGGGCGGCGCCGTCCTCGGCGACCGACCGCGCGAGGGCCTCGGCGCTCGAGTAGTCCGCGCCGAACGCCAGGTGGACCACGCCGTCGGCCTGCGCGACCCCGGCGCGCAGCACGTCGAGGTCCGCCACCCCGCCCCGCAGCGCCTCGGCGCCGGCCTTCTCGACGGCCCGGACGGACTCGTCGGAGCGGGCGAGCGCCAGCACGGTGTGGCCGTGGTCGAGCAGCTCGGCCACGACGGCCGAGCCGATCGTGCCGGTACCGCCGGTGACGAAGACGTGCATGGGATGCTCCCGCCGATCGGTGATGCGACTTGGTCTCATCAACGTAGCACCATGACGAGACCGTGTCTCATCGCTAGGCTCCGAACTCGTGGCGCGCTGGGAGCCGGACTCGCGGATGCGGCTGGTGCGCGCCGCGATCGACCTGTTCGCCGAGCAGGGATACGACGACACGACGGTCGCCGAGATCGCGGCGCGGGCGGGCCTGACCAAGGCCACGTTCTTCCGGCAGTTCCGCGACAAGCGCGAGGTGCTCTTCGCCGGGCAGGACGCCCACAGCAGCCTGCTCGCCGAGGGCGTCGCGGCGGCGCCGGAGGGCGCCACCCCGCTGGAGCTCGTCGCCGCCGCCCTCGACCGGGTGACGGGGAGCTTCGTCGAGGAGCAGCGCGGGTTCGGGGCCCGGCTCCGTGCGGTCGTGGCCTCCCACGACGAGCTGGTCGAACGGGACGCGTTCAAGCGGGCCGGCCTCGCTGCGGCCCTGCGCGCGGCGCTGCGCGAGCGGGGGATCGCGGACACCCCGGCCGGGCTGGCCGCGGACCTCGGGGTGGAGGCCTTCCACCGGGCCTACGCGCGGTGGAGCGACGGGACGGGGGCGGAGAGCTTCGGTGGTCTCGCCCGCGCCGAGCTCGACGCGCTGCACGCGGCGGCGGTCGCGCTGACCTGACGGCGTGGCCGCCCCCGACCTACAGTGGGCGGTCGGCACCGTGGCCGCCCGCCCAGACCCGATCCGCCACGGAGGTCCGCGATGTTCACCGTCCCGACCGTCGACCTCGCGCCGTACGTCGACCCCGACGGCGATCCCGACGCC
>NZ_JBVPVA010000713.1:0-5519 GCF_055612215.1 Actinomycetospora sp.
GGGTTCTGGGTCAGGAAGGCGACCATCGAGCTGCTGTCGCAGGCGTTCTCCATGGTGCCCCCGTAGAGGCCTGGAGTATTGCCCGACACGACGCCGGATGTCCGAGCGACCAGCACGGGCCCGGGTCCGCCTCGCCCCGGGGGAGCGAAGGGATTGGCTCCGGGTGCCGCCGCTGGTTCGGCTCGAACATTGATGGGTGGGGGGGCGAGCGGGGCCGACGGGGTCGCGTTCGCCGAGGCGACGCCGACGACTCCGCCCATGATCATCCCGGACACGGCGAGCGTGGCGAGGATCGGTCGATACATCACATTGATTCCCTCATCGCCGACCGACGTCAGCGCGCGAATAGGAAGGTAATTCTGTCGCTTGACGAATCCGACACTGCGGCTTGTGTCGCCGTGCGTCAAGCAGCCTCATCACTTGTGGCAAGTGCGGCTAGACAGCAGGGCGCGGCCGTCGCGTCGGGCGCGGGCCCTCACGCGGCGGACAGGGTGTCGGCGCCCGGCGCCGGGCCTGCCGGAACCTCCCCGTGCGGGGACTCGTCCACGGGTCGTGCCGTCGGAACGGCCGGCACGGCGCGCGCCGAGAACCGTCCACCGGCGGGCCGGGGATGCATAATGCGATTCACCCCGGTGTGGGTGTCGGCCGCGCCCCCACCCCGCCGAGTGTGAGTGAGACGCCCCGTGTCCGAGGACGACGTACCACCCGCAGACGTTCACTCGGCCATGCCGCTGCACGAACTCATCCGCGCCGGCATGCAGGAACGGGGCTGGTCCTACAGCGACCTCGAGCGGGCCTCGGGCCGCGCCCTCACCCGCGGACGGTGGCAGCAGTTGGGATCCGGGGTGGCGCAGCGCAAGTTCCCCGATCCGTCATCGTTGACGGTCATCTCGGAGGTCCTGGAGGTCGACATCACCACCGTCGTCCTCGCCGCCGCGCGCAGCGTCGGTCTGGACGTCCGGACTCGGGGGACGGACCTGGCACATCTGCTCCCGGCCCTGACCGAGCGATTGTCGGAGCGCATGCGCGAGGCCATCCTGACCCTGGTCCGCGCAGCCGTCGCCGAGACCCGGCACGACGAGGGCCGCGAGGTCGCTCCGCCCGAGGCCCTGCAGGGGTTGAGGCTGGAATGGCCCAAGAGCGCATCCCCGTCGGGTACGGAATCGGGGCACTCCGACCGTTCCCGGCCGGGGACGTAGGACCTCGGTCAGCTCGGGACCACGCGCAGTGCGGGCACCTTCCTCGCCCCCTCGGCGGCGTCCACGCCGAGGGACAGGACCTTGAGCACGTCGAGCAGTGCCCAGCACTGATCCTCCGCTGAACTGCCCGAGTCGAGGCTGAGGACCCACACCGTCGTCGTCGTGTCCAGCACCGCGACGAGCCCCGTGAGGGGGACGTAGGAGACGGCGAGGACCGAGCGGAGGCCGTCGACCAGCGCGTGGGCCGAGGCGGTGCAGTGCGGACACGTGCCGACGCCGCACGACGAACTCCGGGGATGCGTCATCGCGCACTCCTCTCGCCCAGAGCGACCCACCATCGGAGGCTTTTTCTCGGAACGCCCGTGGAGTCGAGCGACCATCACCAGGTGGGTGAGGGCTGAAGCGAGAGCAAGATGACAACTACGCCTTGAGCCTACGCCGAAAGATGCGAGTGTGCCGTCGTGTTCAGGCGGTGTGCGGACGGTCGGCGGCGACGCCGTCACCAGCCGTCATGGGAGACGGCGCGACGTCGGGTCGCCCCGCCGCCAGCCGGGTTTCCGCTCCGATCCGGGACGCCAGGTCGTCCTCCGCCCCGGCACGCCGGTCTCCCGCGAACGCCATCTCCTCCCAGGCCCGGAATTGGGCCTGCTCGGCAGTCGCCCGGATGATGGCTGCGCCGATGAGGAGCCCGATGCCGCAACTGACCACGAACCACGCCACGATGCCCACGCACACCCAGCCGGCCATGTTCATGGGCTCCGCCTTCCGCTCTCCGCCGTGGTGGGGCTCGCGGCACGTGCCGTGAGGGTCGTCGATCTCACCCGGGTCCGCCGCCCGAGACGAGAACCCATGGACCCGTGGAACTCGTCGATCTCGTCGCGTTCACGCCGGAGCCGCCAGCAATCGAAAGCACCGAAGAGGAATTCGAGGCTCAACTTCATAATCCTCATCTGAGCCTAGACGACGCCGTCGTATGATCGCAATGGCGCGAAATGGTCAACAGGGAGTCGTCGCCGGCGGGAACCGGTCCCGAACGGGTGAGGGACGGATGGCCGACTCGGATGTCTGATGACACTGGGTGGGCAACCGGCGTTCCGGACGCCGTACAGTTCCGCCCGTGGAGCGGAGTCTGGGCGAGATCGTCCGAGAGGCGATGCTTCGACGCGGGGTGAACATCAAGCAGCTCGCGCGCCTGACCGCGGACCTCGGCGACCCGGTCTCCGAGGGCACCGTCCACAACGTGCTCAAGAGTCGCGTCTCGCACTCGCGCTACGACACGATCAGGCCGCTGTGCGCGGCGCTGGGCCTGGACTACAACGCGGTGCTCGCCGAGATCAACCGCCCGGCCCACCGGGTGCGCGCGCTGCCGGACGATTTCCACCACCTCACCGACGACCAGTGGCGGGCGGTGGTCGAGTTGGCGAAGCAGTTCCGCATCGCCAACGAAGGTCGCCAGCGGACCACCGACCCTCCGGCCGGCGGGTGTACGACGGCGGACGGCTGACGACCGGCTCATGCCGCGGTCACTCGCGGAGCATTCCGCGCATGGCCAGCAGATGCTCGGCGAGGGAGCCCAGGTCCTCCCCGGTCAGCGCGAGCTCGCCCGGGTGCTCGGGGTTGTCGACCTCCAGGACGACCGCCGGGGTCTCCTCGCTGCCGTCCGCGTACCGGAGGCGACGCAGCCAGCCGGTCACGACGACGTCCGGCAGATAGGTCGGACGCCAGTGGAGGAGGCGCGAGTGGTGCTCGGTGCCGCCGAGAGGGCCGGGCTGGTCGAATTCGCACCAGGTCGGGTGCGTCTGGTGCGCCATCTCCTGGCCGAGGACCTGAGCGGTTCCCGCCGGCCCCCCGCCGTCCGACCCGGCGATCTCTCGCATCGGTGTGCCCCATCCTCCGGCGGTGCTGCGCGCACTCGGCCGCTGTCTCAACGTGACCGAACCGTGACTGTGCGTACTCCTCGATGAGTAGTCGCAGCAACGGTCCATCGCGTTACTCGATCGTCCGGAGGTGTGGTGCCGATGTCACGCCGCCTCGTCGGAGCAGGAGAACAACCCGCAGCGGTAGGCGAGGGCGACGGCGTGGGCTCGTTCGTGCACGCCGAGTTTGCCGAACAATCGGCGCGCGTGGCACTTGACGGTGTTGTCGGACAGGTAGAGCTCCCGCCCGATGTCCGCGTTGCTCATTCCCTGACTGATGCCACCGAGCACCTGCAGTTCACGCTGGGAGATGCCCAACTGCCTCTGCACCGCCGACCGGACGGAGACGGTGCCACCGGGCGAGGGCCCGGCTCTCGTGCCCGAGCCCACACCGCGCGGCGCCGCAGGAACGATCGTGGGGGCCGCGTCGCCGGTCCCGTCCGGGCGGACCGTCGACGGCTGCGTGGTGCTCACCGCGGTGAGCGCGTGGACCAGGGACAGCGTGACGACGGCCGGCGCGTCCCACCGCACGAATCCGCGGGCGCCCGCCGCGACCGCCGCACCCGCGGTCGCGCAGTCGTCGGCCGAACCGACGGCGATGACCGCGGCCGTCGGGCGGACCGCGAGGAGCCGCCGGATCGCATCGACCCCGGACGGCACGGCCCGCTGCGTGCCCACGACGGCCAGCTGTCCCGGGTCCCCGACGAGGCGGTGGATCAGCTCGTCCGCGCTGACCACCCCGATCACCCGGAGTTCCGGTACCGCGCCGAACATGATGCCGAGCCGTTCGCGGGCACTGCGGCGATCGTCGTAGACCACGCAGACGGTCACGCTCTCGTACCGTCGATCCGCATAGCGGGTCCGACGGGTCCCCGCACACCCGAACGGCTGACGACGACAGGCTCTCTCACCACGACCCCCAGACGAGATGGTCCACGATCGAACGACCAGCGCCGGGGTCTGGGGCACTAAGCGCAACTATGACTTTCGCGCGGTACCAGCCACAAGACGGCGGATGGGTACTCTCAGTATCCCAACGCAGCAGTGGCCTCACGCTGTGTCGACCTCCGGGGTCCTCCGGCGACACCACCCGGCGGTACCTCCGGTGCCCCTCACGCTCCGTGGACATGGTCGGTCGACCGACCCGGACGGACGGCACCCCGCTGCCTCTCCGCCCGGTGAGATGGTGATCCGGTGTTCTCGCGCCTGCTCGTCGCCAACCGGGGTGAGATCGCCGTCCGGATCGCCCGTGCCGCCGCCGACCTCGGGATCGTCTCGGTCGCCGTGTACGCCACCGACGAGCCCGACGCCCCGCACGTGGCCAAGGCGGACGCCGCCGTCGCACTGCGGGGTGCGGGCGTGGCCGCCTACCTGGACGTCGACGACCTGCTGCGCGCCGCCGAGGAGGGCGGCGCCGACGCCGTCCACCCCGGCTACGGCTTCCTCGGCGAGAGCCCGGCGTTCGCGCGGGCGTGCGCCGAGCACGGCCTCACGTTCGTCGGGCCGTCGCCGGAGGTGCTGGCCGAACTCGGCGACAAGACCAGGGCCCGCGACCTGGCCGCGGCCGCCGGGCTCCCGGTGCTCGCCGCCGCCGGCCAGGACGGCGCGGGCGCGCTCCTCGCGCGGACCGGTGCGGTCATGGTCAAGGCGGTCGCCGGCGGCGGGGGACGCGGGATGCGGCAGGTGACCGACCCCGCCGCGCTCGCCGACGCGCTGGCCCGCTGCGCGTCCGAGGCCGACACCGCGTTCGGCGACGACCGCGTCTACGCCGAGGAGCTGCTGCGCCCGGCGCGCCACGTCGAGGTCCAGATCCTCGGTGACGGCACCGGTGCGGTCACCCAGCTCGGCGAGCGGGACTGCTCGGTGCAGCGCCGCCACCAGAAGGTCGTCGAGGTGGCCCCGGCGCCGGGCCTCGACGCGGACGTGCGCGCCCGGCTGCTCGCGGCCGCGGTGCGGCTGGGGGAGTCGGTCCGCTTCGCCGGCCTGGGCACCGTGGAGTTCCTCGTGGCCGGCGGGCGGTTCGCGTTCATCGAGGTCAACCCCCGGATCCAGGTGGAGCACACGATCACCGAGGAGGTCACCGGCGTCGACCTGGTGGCGACCCAGATCCGGCTCGCGGCCGGGGCCGGCCTCGCCGACCTCGGCCTCACCCAGGACCGGGCCCCGCTCCCGCGCGGCACGGCCCTGCAGGCGCGGATCACGGGCGAGCGCACCGGACCCGACGGCGCCGTCACACCCGACGCGGGGACGCTCACCGCCTACGAGATGCCCTCCGGGCGCGGCATCCGGGTCGACGGCGCCGGGTACGTCGGCTACCGGACGAGCCTGGGCTACGACCCCCTGCTCGCGAAGCTCGTCGTCTCCGACCCGGCCGCCCACCTCGCCGTCGTCGCCGCCCGGGCGG
>NZ_JBVPVA010000841.1:0-4924 GCF_055612215.1 Actinomycetospora sp.
GGCGGAGAGCCCGAGCCACAGGGTGTCCGCGGCGCTGCCGGCGGAGTTCGCGAGGAAGGCGTCGCTGAGCAGCGCGACGAAGATGCCGGTGACGATCGCGAGCTGCTGCAGCGAGCCCAGCCGGCCGCGGATCGCCGCGGGCGCGATCTCGGCGATGTAGGCGGGCGCGATCACCGAGGCGATGCCGATGCCGATCCCGGCGAGCACGCGCCATCCGATGAGGTCCCACACCGAGACCGCGAGCCCGGATCCGATCGAGCTGACCGCGAACAAGGTGCCGGCGAGAACCATGATCCGCACCCGTCCGCACCGGTCGGCGAGCGGGCCCGCGAACCAGGCGCCGATCGCCGACCCGAGCAGGGCGCACGCGACGGCGAAGCCCGACAGCACGGAGCTGAGCGCGAAGCGGCCGGTCAGGGCGTCGACCGCTCCGTTGATCACTGCCGTGTCGAAGCCGAAGAGGAAGCCCCCGACGGCGGCGACGAGCGCGATCCCGACCGCCCGGCGGTACCGGGGGGTCGAGCCGGCCGTGGTACTCATGCGTCCTCCTGGGGTGTCGTGTGCCGGATCCAGTCCACGCGGTGGAGGGCGTTCCGGTCTTGAGTCGGGTGACTGCCGCGCCGCGTCGGCTTCGCGTCCGCTCGCGCACTCCCGCGCAGCAGTCGGTTGACCGAATCCTCGGGGCGCGCCGCGGGTCGAGCCTCGGTGAC
The DNA here is from genome assembly GCF_055612215.1 of Actinomycetospora sp. Classification (NCBI taxonomy): domain Bacteria; kingdom Bacillati; phylum Actinomycetota; class Actinomycetes; order Pseudonocardiales; family Pseudonocardiaceae; genus Actinomycetospora; species Actinomycetospora sp. The sequence goes on from NZ_JBVPVA010000841.1 coordinate 711, forward strand.
GTGTCCACTAAGGCGCCGGGGCCTCGAACCCAAGAACTCGGGTCGCATTCGTCGGGGGCATCAACGAGGCCTATCGGGACCGCAACGCGCGGTGCCACACTGAGGCGTCCTGAACAAGAGGGGCACAATGGCAGCACAAGCGCATCGACGCGCCCGTTCGGACCCATGACAGGGGCCGTGCGGCTCACCACGACCCAAGAACGCGCATTGGTCATCGCCACCGAGGCCGGTGATCTCGAGGCGTGCCAACGACTCGTCGAGGCATTCCTCCCGCCGATCGCGGCGCTGGCGCGCCACTTTCCCACCGGGATCGGCGTCGAGCGCCAGGAGCTCATCCAGGAGGGGGTCGCGGGCCTGCTGTTCGCAACCCGGCGCTACGACCCGGACCTCGGGACGCCGTTCTGGGCCTATGCCAGCTACTGGGTACGCAAGGCCATGCAGGACCTCGTCGCCGAGCTGACGATGCCCCTGGCCCTGTCCGACCGCGCCGTCCGAGGACTGGCCGCGATCCGCGCCGCCCGTCGCGACCATGTCGGCCGGTACGGGACCGAGCCGACGACCGACCAACTGGTCGGCGCCACCGGGTTCAGCCGGGACCGGATCGCGAGGTTGCTGGCCGCGGCCCGTGCGCCCGCCAGCGTCGAGGAGCCCGCTGGGGACGGCCGCGACGCCGTGGCCGACCACGTCCGGGACGGCGACGCCGAGCAGGCGTTCGACCAGGTGCTCGACGCGATCGAGTTCCGCGAGGTCGAGGACCTGACCGCCGGGCTCGCCGAGCGGGAGCGCGCCGTGCTGCGGGCGCACTACGGGTTGGGCACGCCTGCACAGACCCTGCAGCAGATCGGCCAAGGTCTCGGGCTGACCGCGGAACGCGCCCGGCAGATCGAATCGGGAGCGCTGCAGAAATTGCGGTCCGCGCTGTCGCAACCGGCTCCGGAATCGCGCGCCCTGTGATCGTCCTGCCCGAGCGCTGCCCGGAGAGTAGTCTGATGTGACATCTCGTGACGGAACGGCGCCCGATGAATTCTCATTCCACCGATCTGCGACACGACGCCCTCGTGTACGACTCCCTGGAGGAGTACGTGACGACGGCGGTCGCGTTCCTGCGTGAGGGACTCCGGGTCGGCGAGGGGGCTGTCGTCGCGCACACGCGTCCCGGCCTCGCCGTCATGCGCGAGGCGCTCGGGGACGACGCCGCCTCGGTCGCCTTCGTCGACGTCGGCGAGGCCTACACGCGGCCGGCGCGCACGTTGGCCGCGTACCACGCGGTCTACGCCGACCAGCTGGTGCGGACCCCGTCGCTGCGCGCGGTGGCCGACGTCCAGTTCGGGCCCGATCCGGCCGAGTGGGATCTGTGGGCGGCCTACGAGGCCGTGTTCAACGAGTCGTTCGCGCACCTCCCGGCCTGGGTGGTGTGCACCTACGACGGCCGGAACCTGCCCGACGCGATCCGCGACGCCGTGTGGCGCACCCACCCCACCGTCGTCACCGAGGACGGCCCGGCCGTCAGCGACCGCTACGAGGACCCCGAGCGGCTCCTCCGGCGGGCCACCGTGCCGCCCGCCCCGTTGGTCTCCCGGCGCTCGATCGGGTTCGGTCGGGACGCCGAGGAGTTCCGGGAGCGGCTGGCGCGCGAGCTCGACCTCGCCGGAGTGCCGGAGCAGCGATCGCTCGAGATGCTCCTCGCGGCCACCGAGGTCGCCGCCAACGCCGTCCGGCACGGGGGCGGGGTCCGGGACGTCCTCGTCGGGCGGGCCGCCGGCCGGTTCGCCTGCGAGATCGTCGACACCGGGCCCGGGTTCGACGAGCCCGCAGCCGGCTACCTTGCGCCGCGCCCTGGCTCGGGCAGCGGCCTCTGGGTCGCCCGGCAGCTCACCTGGCAGATCTACTTCTTCCGCGCCGCGGACGGCTTCACCGCGCGGATCGTCCTCTGAGTCGCCTGCCCGTCAGCGCTCCGCGAGGATCTGTCGCACCTGACGCGCGATGACGAGGTCCTCGCGGGCGTGGACGACGACGGTGCGCGCCGGGGCGTCGGAGGTGGACACGTCGCCTTCGGCGCCGTCGACGGTGAGTCTGTCCACGGCGGGGTCGAGGGCGAGCCCGAGGAAACCGAGGCCCTCGACGACGCGTCGCCGCAGGTCTGGCGCGTTCTCCCCGATGCCGCCGCTGAAGGCGAGGACGTCGAGGCCGCCGGCGGCGGCGGCCATGGCGGCGAGCTGACCGCGGGCCCGGTGCACCCAGACCTCGATCGCGAGCGCGGCGGCGTCGTCGCCGGCCGCGCCGGCCGCGAGGACCTGGCGCATGTCGGGGTCCCCGGCGAGGGCGAGCAGGCCCGAGGCGTGGTCGAGGGCGTGGTCGACCTCGCCGGTCGGGATTCCGGCGTGGCGGGTCAACCAGGTGACGGCCGAGGGGTCGAGGTCGCCGCTGCGGGTGGCCATGACGAGGCCGGCGGTGGGGGTGAAGCCCATGGTGGTGTCCACCGAACGGCCCCCCACGACGGCGCACGCGGACGCGCCTGCGCCGAGGTGGGCGACGACCACGCGCAGCCCCTCGATCGGCCGGCCCACGAGATGCGCGGCGCGGGTCGACGCCCAGTCGTGGGCCAGTCCATGGAAGCCGTAGCGGCGCAGGCCGAGCTCGGTGCGCCACCGCGGCGGGACCGCGTAGGTCCGGGCGGCGTCGGGCATGGTGGCGTGGAAGGCGGTGTCGAAGCACGCCGCCGCCGGGACGCCGGGCAGTGCCTCGGTCGTCGCCCGGATGCCCGCGACCGCGGGCGGTTGGTGTAGCGGCGCGAGCACCCGGAGCCGCTCGATCCGCTCCGGGACGTCGTGCTCGATCACGGTGGGTCCGGTGAACTCGGCCCCGCCGTGCACCACCCGGTGCCCGACGGCGTCGACCCCGCCGGCCTCGCGGACCAGCTCCGTCACGGTGCGTTCGAGGGCGCCGGCCGCGGGCTGCCCGTGGGGGGCGTCGAGGTCGGCGCGGTGGGCGACGGTGTCGTCGGCCTCCACGACGCGCAGCTTGACGCTGCTGGACCCGGCGTTGAGGACGAGGACCCGCATCAGCCCCGCGGCCCGGACGTGGTGTCGGCGGGCTCGGTCGTGTCGCGGACGTCGGCCAGCGGGTCGTGCTGGTCGGGGCCGGTCTGCGGGTCGTCGGGGAAGTCGCTGTCGGTGTCGGTGGTCCCCGGGGGACGGGGAATCTCCGCGCCGCCGTCGGCTGACCACACCCAGTCGCGGACGTCGGGGCGGTCCTCGCCGTACCGGCGGGTGTAGTCCCGGCAGGCGAGGCGTTCGTCGACCATCTGCTGGCGCAGTGCGGCGTGGCGCACGCCCAGGCCCGGGACGCGGTCGATCACGTCCATGACCAGGTGGAAGCGGTCGAGGTCGTTGAGCATGACCATGTCGAACGGGGTGGTGGTGGTGCCTTCCTCCTTGTAGCCGCGCACGTGCAGGTTGGCGTGGTTGGTCCGCCGGTAGGTCAGGCGGTGGATGAGCCAGGGATAGCCGTGGTAGGCGAAGATCACCGGCTTGTTCGGCGTGAACAGCGCGTCGAACTCGCGGTCTGGCAGCCCGTGCGGGTGCTCGCCCGGGTCCTCGAGGCGCATCAGGTCGACGACGTTGACCACCCGCACCCGCAGCTCGGGCAGGTGGCGGCGCAGCAGGTCGGTCGCGGCGAGGGTCTCCAGGGTCGGGACGTCCCCGGCGCAGGCGAGCACGAGGTCGGGCTCGGCGTCGTGGTCGCTGCTGGCCCAGTCCCAGATCCCGAGCCCGCGGGTGCAGTGCGCGACCGCGGCGTCCATGTCCAGCCACTGCGGCGCGGGCTGCTTGCCGGCCACGACGACGTTGACGTAGTCCCGCGAGCGCAGGCAGTGGTCGGCGGTGGAGAGCAGGGTGTTCGCGTCCGGGGGCAGGTATACCCGCACCAGCTCGGCCTTCTTGTTCACGACGTGGTCGATGAAGCCGGGGTCCTGGTGTGAGAAGCCGTTGTGGTCCTGGCGCCACACGTGCGAGGTGAGCAGGTAGTTCAACGACGCGATCGACCGGCGCCACGGGATGTCCCGGGTCACCTTGAGCCACTTGGCGTGCTGGTTGACCATCGAGTCGACGATGTGGATGAAGGCTTCGTAGCAGGTGAACAGCCCGTGCCGGCCGGTGAGCAGGTAGCCCTCGAGCCAGCCCTGGCACATGTGCTCGGAGAGCACCTCGACCACC
>NZ_JBVPVA010000873.1:0-2608 GCF_055612215.1 Actinomycetospora sp.
GGACGCCGGGACCGGTGCCGCCGCAGAGCCCGACCGCTTCCGGCGGCGCGACCTGGCGGCGCACCCGGGCTTCCTGCGGCTGCTCACGATCCGCCTCGGGGCGCAGTGGGGTGACGGGGTCTTCCAGGCCGCGCTCGGCGGCGCCGTGCTCTTCAACCCCGAGCGCCAGTCCGACCCGGTGCTCGTCGCGCTCGGCCTCGCCGTCGTGCTGCTGCCGTACTCGATCGTCGGCCCGTTCGCCGGCGCGCTGCTCGACCGCTGGGACCGGCGCCGCGTCTTCGTCGTCGCCGGGTTCCTGCGGGTGGTGCTCACGCTGGGCACCGCGGCCGTGGTCGCCGCGGGGATCACCGGGCCCGCCCTCTACCTCGGGGCGCTGGCGACCATCGGGGTCAGCCGGTTCGTCCAGGCGGGCCTGTCGGCGGCGCTGCCCCACGTCGTCACCCCGCGCCGGCTCGTCGCGGCGAACTCGCTGGTCACCACGTCCGGCGCGATCGCCGCGGCCGTCGGCGCCTCGTGCGCGTTCGCGCTCACCGGTCTGATCGGTGCGGGCGACGCCGGGTCGGGGATCGCGGCCACCGCGTCCGTCGTCGGCTCGCTGGTGATCATCGGCGTGGCGCTCGGCTTCGCCCGGGGTTCCCTGGGCCCCGACGACGCGACCGGCACGGGCACCGACGGCGGCACGCCCCAGGCGCTGCGCGCCGTCGCCCACGGGTTCGCCGACGGCGCGCGCGCCGCCCGGCGGGCGCCCGGCGTCGTCGCGGCCTTCTGGGCGGTCGCCGCCCACCGCCTCGCCTTCGGTGTCGCGACGCTGGTGATGCTGCTGCTCATGCGCAACGGCCTGTCCGACGTCGGGCCGTTGCGGGCCGGCGTGGCGGGCCTCGGCGAGACGGTCGTGGTCGCGGCCGCCGGACTGGGCGTCGCCGCCGTCGTCACCCCGTGGCTGACCGCGCGGATCGGGCGACCGGCGACGGTGCGGACCATGCTCGCCCTCGCCGCGCTGGCACTGCTCGGCCTCGGGCTGCCGATGACCCTGCCCTCGGTGCTCGGCGCCTCGTTCCTGCTCGGGCTCGTCGGACAGACGATCAAGCTGTGCTCGGACGCCGCGGTCCAGCGCGAGGTCGACGACGCCCACCGCGGGCGGGTGTTCGCGCTCTCGGACACCGTCTTCAACGTCACCTACGTCCTCGCCGTCGCGGCGGCCGCGCTGTTCTCGCCGCTGGACGGCCGGTCGGTGCCCCTGATCGCCACCGCGGCCGGCATCTACCTGCTCGGGCTGGTGGTGCACGAGGTCGCGCTGCGGACCGGCCGCCACCCGGGGGACACGCGGGGTCCCGACGGCGGGGCCCGGCCGCCGGCTCCCCTCGCGGTGCCGGCCCAGGCCCGCGCCGAGCACGACGCGGCCGGTGGTGGCGGGGCCGCTCACGGCGGCACCCAGCCCGGCGCGCCCTCGGCCACCACCAGGTCCACCGCGCCGTCGCCGTCGACGTCCGCGAGCAGCACGTCCCAGCGCGGCGAGGCCGGGTCGGACGTGGCGTAGGCCCGGTCGGTGGCCCCGGGGCCCGTCACCAGCAGTTCGTCGGCCACCCCGTCGCCGTCGAGGTCGGCCACGGTGTCACGGGTGCCCGGGTCGTGGTCGGCGTCCACGACCGCGGCGTCGGGCACCCCGTCGCCGTCCGAGTCGACGTCGACGCGGGCCGCGGCCTCGCGCCCGCGGACGTCGGTGAACCGGACGACGTCACCGCCCGCGGCCGCGTCGACGGGTGCGTCCCAGACCCCGCGCCCGGAGGGGTCGGCGAAGGCCGCCTCGGGGCGGCCGTCGTCGTCGAGGTCGAGCAGCGCCCGGTCGGCCGTGCCGTCGCCGTCGGCGTCCCACAGCGCGTCGTCGACGCGCCCGTCGCCGTCGAAGTCCAGCCGCACCGCGTCCGGACGGCCCGCGACGGCCCCGCCGGGCACGTCGAGGTCGGCGGGCGAGGCGTGCCGGTGCACGGGCCCGCGGCCGGTGCCGAACCGGTAGGACAGCGGGGACGACGGGGACGACGCAGCCACGGGGTCTCGACGCCGGCCGGCCCGCGGCGGTTCCGCGGGCGGCCGGGCGCCGCCCGGGCCCGCCGTGCAGAACGGGTGAGCGGCGCCGTCCTGACGTCAGATGTCAGCAACGTGCCGTTGCTGCCTCAAGAGGGACGCGTCGGCAGGATCCCCTCGGCCCGCGCCCACGCGAGCAGCTCCGCCTCGGCCTCGTCGCGGTCGAGCGGTCCCCGCTCCAGGCGGACCTCCTTGAGGTGGCGCCACGCCCGTCCCACCACGGGGCCGGGCTCCACCCCGAGGAGCTCCATGATCGCGTTGCCGTCGAGGTCGGGCCGGACCCGCGCGAGGTCCTCGGACTCGGCGATCCGCGCGATCCGCTCCTCGAGGTCGTCGTAGGTGCGCTGCAGTGCCGCCGCCCGCCGCTTGTTGCGGGTCGTGGAGTCCGAACGCACCAGCCGGTGCAGCCGGTCGAGCAGCGGCCCGGCGTCGGTGACGTAGCGCCGGACGGCCGAGTCGGTCCACTCGCCCTTGCCGTAGCCGTGGAAGCGCAGGTGCAGGAACACCAGCTGGGACACGTCGTCGA
>NZ_JBVPVA010001052.1:0-7039 GCF_055612215.1 Actinomycetospora sp.
CGCACGAGCACCCGGAAGGCTCGCTCGTTGCGGGTGACCGGCGGCGGGCCCTGGTCGATCGGCGCCGCGTCCGAGCCCGCCGCGTCGAGCTCGGTCGGATTGGAGAGCGTCTCCCACTCGTCGAGCAGCGAGGAGTCGGTCTGGCGGACGAGCTCGCCGAGCCAGGCGATGAGGTCGTCGAGGTCCTCGGTGCCGGCGGTCTCGGGGATCGTCTGGCGCAGTGCCCGGTAGGCGTCGGTGAGGTAGCGCAGGACGAGGCCCTCGGAGCGGGCGATCTTGTAGTGCGAGACGAACTCGACGAAGTTCATCGCGCGCTCGTAGAGGTCCCGGACGACGGCCTTGGGGGAGAGCTCGGCGTCCCCGACCCACGGGTGGGCCTTGCGGTAGGACTCGAACGCGGGCTCGAGCAGCTCGGCCAGCGGCTTGGGCCAGGTGATCTCCTCGAGGCGCTCCATCCGCTCCTCGTACTCGATCCCCTCGGCCTTCATCGCCCCGACGGCCTCACCACGCGCCGCGTTCTCCTGGGCGCGCAGGACCTGCTTCGGGTCGTCGAGGGTCGACTCGACGACCGAAACGAGGTCGAGCGCGTATGTCGGCGACTCCGGCTCCAGCAGGTCGAAGGCGGCCAGCGCGAACGGGGAGAGGGGCTGGTTGAGCGCGAAGTCGACCTGCAGGTCGTCGACGAGGCGGACGGTGCGCCCGGCCTCGTCGGGAACCTCCAGGCGCTCGACGACGTCGGCCTCCAGCAGCCCGCGGAAGAGCTGGATCGCGCGCAGGATCAGGCGCCGTTGCGTGGGGCGGTCGGCGTGGTTGTCCTCGAGCAGGTGGCGCATCGCCGGGAAGTACGGGCCGGGGCGCTGCGCGACCTGGAGCAGCATCGCCGTCGTGACCCGCATCTGGCTGGTGAGCTGCTCGGGCTGGGCCTCGACGAGCTTCTCCATGGTGCGCTCGGACCAGGAGACGAACCCGTCCGGCGGCTTCACCCGCACGACGCGCCGCTGCTTCTTGACGTCGTCGCCGGCCTTGGCGAGGCGCTTCGCGTTCTCGACCTCGTGCTCGGGGGCCTGGACGACGACGTAGCCCGCGACGTCGTAGCCGGCCCGGCCCGCGCGTCCGGCGACCTGGTGGAACTCGCGGGCGCGGAGGTGGCGCACGCGCTGGCCGTCGAACTTCGTCAGGGCGGTGAACAGCACGGTCCGGATGGGGATGTTGATCCCGACGCCGAGGGTGTCGGTGCCGCAGATCAGCTTGAGCAGCCCGGCCTGGGCGAGGGTCTCCACGAGCCGGCGGTACTTGGGCAGCATCCCGGCGTGGTGCACGCCGATGCCGTGCCGGACCAGCCGCGAGAGCGTCTTCCCGAACCCGGCGGTGAAGCGGAAGGAGCCGATGAGCTCGGCGATCTGCTCCTTCTGCGCCTTCGTCGAGACGTTCAGGCTCATCAGCGCCTGCGCCTGCTCGACCGCGGCCGCCTGCGTGGTGTGCACGATGTAGACGGGGGCCTGCTGGCCGGCGATGAGCTCGGAGATCGTCTCGTGCAGCGGGGTGGTCGACCAGCGGAACGACAGCGGTACCGGGCGCTCGGTGTGCGCGACGACGGCCGTCTCGCGCCCGGTGCGCCGCGTCAGGTCGCCCTGGAAGAACGAGACGTCGCCGAGGGTCGCCGACATCAGCAGGAACTGGCACTGCGGCAGCTCGATCAGCGGGACCTGCCAGGCCCAGCCGCGGTCGGGGTCGGCGTAGAAGTGGAACTCGTCCATGACGACCTGGCCGATGTCGGCGGCCGCACCCTCGCGCAGCGCCCAGTTCGCCAGGACCTCGGCGGTGCAGCAGATGACCGGCGCCTCGGGGTTCACGGCGGCGTCGCCGGTCAGCATCCCGACGTTGGCGTACCCGAGCTGGGCGCCCAGGGCGAAGAACTTCTCGCTGACCAGCGCCTTGATCGGCGCGGTGTACACGCTGCGCTCGCCGCGGGACATGGCGGTGATGTGGGCGCCGAGGGCGATCAGCGACTTCCCGGACCCGGTGGGGGTGGAGACGATGACGTTGGCGCCGGTCACCAGCTCGATGAGCGCCTCGGCCTGGGCCGGGTAGAGCTCCAGCCCGCGCTCGGCCGCCCAGGCGGAGAAGCCCTCGAACAGCTCGTCGGGGTCCGCGCCGGGGGTGGGGAGGAGGGTCGGGGTGCTCATCACCGTCCATTGTCCCGGACGGAGGGTGTGCCGAGTCGATCGACGGGTGGCCGGGCGCCCACGGGGTACCAAGGGCCCATGGCACCCCGTCGTTCGTCCACGTCCTGGCTCCCTCGCGCGCTCGGGGTGGCCACCGCCGCCTACAGCGTGGCGATCATCGCGAAGCCCGAGCTGTTCGCCCGCCCGACGAAGCTCGCCACCGGTCGGGACGACCTGTCGCGCGGCACCGCGATCGGCATCCGCGCCCTGGGCGGCCGGGACCTCGCGTCGGGCCTGGCCATGGCGTTCGCGCCCGAGGGGACGCCGCTGCGGACGGCCGTCGCGGTGCGTGTCGGGTCCGACGTCGTCGACCTCGTCCTGCTCGGGACGACGCTGCCCGACACGCAGGCCCGCGGGAAGGCCGCCGCGGTCGCGGCCGGCTGGGGTGCGCTGTGCGCGCTCGGCTTCTGGGCGGCCTGAGGTCCGGCTTCTGGGCGGCCTGAGGTCCGGGCCGGGGTGACGGCTCAGACGCTGCTCTGGTCCGCCGGCTCGACCTCGGCCGCGGGCTCGACCCGCAGGTGGTAGACACCGGCTCCCGCGGCGAGCGGGTGCAGGTCGTAGTGATGGACGACCTTGGGACCGTCGTGGAGGTGGGTGTGGGTCACCGTCGGCAGCGGGGCACCGTGGCGTGCCTCCCGTACCTCGACGCGCCCGTCGAGCGGTCCGCCGAGGTAGAGCAGGACGGCGTCGGCCGATGCGTCGTCGTCGGACATGGTCTGCCTCCCCGGCCTCACCTGGTTGCCGAACAGGGTAGGTCGGCCCTCGCGTGGGCGCTGCGTCCGTCCGGGGACATCTCGTGACGTCGGGTGAGCGGAGTGCGACGGATGGTGGTGACCTCGACCAGCAGGTCACCGGGTGGACTGCGCCCGGCACGGCGCCGCTCGTCGGCGAGGTCACGCTCCTGCTCGCCGACGACATCCACCGCACCTGGTCGCGGACCGACGAGGAGGCGCCGCCGTTCTGGGCCTTCGCCTGGGCGGGCGGACAGGCCCTCGCCCGTCACGTGCTCGACCACCCCGAGCTCGTCGCGGGGCGCCGCGTCCTCGACCTCGCCGCCGGCTCCGGGATCGTCGCCATCGCCGCGGCGCTGGCCGGCGCGGCCCACGTCGTCGCCTCCGACTCCGACGCCCGGGCCCGCGTCGCCGCCCTCCGCAACGCCGCGCTCAACGACGTGACCCTCGACGTCGTCGGGGATCTGGTGGGGGAGGACGCGGAGCTGGAGCTCGACGTCGACGTCGTGCTCGCCGGGGACGTGTTCTACGAGCAGCCGATGGCGCGCCGGATGCTGGAGTTCCTCGACGAGGCGGCCGGCGTCGGCGTCGAGGTCCTGGTCGGGGACCCGGGACGGGAGTACCTGCCGCGCCGCCGGGTCACGCCGCTGGCGACCTACGACGTGCCCGGCACGACCGATCTCGAGGGTCGCGCGGTCACGCCCCCGAGGGTGCACCGCTTCGTCTGAGGTCCGCCGCGCCGGCTGCACGGCGGGTGGCGTAGGCGGTTGAACATGCCGAGGGCACCGTGCTCGGTCGGTGCCCTCGCCATGATCAACCGCCTACGCGGTGAGGACCGGACCCCTGCGATCACCCTCTAGGGTCCCGACGTCGGGTGTGCACGCACGAGGCGAAGCCGAAGGAGTCCGCATGCGCGCGGTGCAGGTGAGCAAGCTCGAGGGACCCGACGCCGTCGAGGTGGTCGAGCTCGACGAGCCGGTCGCCGGGCCGGAGCAGGTGCTCATCGACGTCGAGTCCGCCGGTGTCGTGTTCCCCGACCTCCTGCTGTCCCGCGGCGAGTACCAGATGCGCCCCGAGCTGCCGTTCGTGCTCGGCTCGGAGGTCGCCGGGACGATCCGCACCGCACCGGAGGGCTCGGGCTTCTCCCCGGGCGACCGGGTCGCGGCGATGTGCGTGCTCGGCGGCTTCGCCCAGGTCGTCGTGGCGGCGGTCGACCAGACGTTCCCGCTGCCCGACGAGGTGTCCTTCGACGTGGGTGCCGGGCTACCGATGAACTACCTGACGGCGCACTTCGTGCTCGGGCAGCGCGGTCGGCTCGCGGCGGGGGAGACCGTGCTCGTCCACGGCGCTGCGGGCGGGGTCGGCATCGCGTGCATCCAGTTCGCGAAGGCGCGGGGCGCGACGGTCGTCGCCGTGGTGTCCACCGAGGGCAAGGCCGAGGTCGCGCGGGCGGCCGGCGCCGACCACGCCGTCCTCGTCGCCGACGCCGACGGCACGGGCTTCAAGGACGCGACGCTGGCCCTCGTCGAGGGGGGCGTGGACGTCGTCGTCGACCCCGTGGGCGGCGACCGTTTCACCGACTCGCTGCGCAGCCTGCGCCGCGGCGGGCGCCTGCTCGTCGTCGGGTTCACCGCGGGGGAGATCCCGACGGTGAAGGTGAACCGGCTGCTGCTGCGCAACACCGAGGTGATCGGCGCGGCCTGGGGCGAGTGGGCCTGGGGCACGCCGGGCTTCATGCGCGGGCAGTGGGAGGAGATCGTCGACGACGTCGCCGCGGGCCGGCTCGCACCGCCGATCAGCGCCACCTACCCGCTGGCGCAGGCGGCGGCCGCGGTCGGCGAGCTCGCGGAGCGCCGGGTGACCGGGAAGGTCGTCGTGCACCCTTCCCGCTGACGCGCGAGTCGGAGGCGAATCTGTGGAAGCATCGGAGCCCGTCCAGGTCGTCGTCCGCCCGGAGGTCCCCGTGCTCGCCCACACGCGCAGCGGCACCGGAGAGCCGCTGATCCTCGTCCACGGGATCACCCACCGCCGCGAGGCCTGGGACACCGTCACCCCGTACCTGGAGAAGGAGCACGACGTCATCGCCGTCGACCTCCCCGGGCACGGTGACTCCGACGACGTCGAGCCCGACTTCGACGGCAGCCCGCGCCCGCTCGTCGACGCCGTCGAGGGCCTGGCCCGCGACCTGGGGCTCGAGCGGCCGCACGTGGCCGGGAACTCGCTCGGCGGCCTCATCGCGCTCGAGATGGCCGCGCGCGGCACCGTGGCGTCCGCGACGGCGCTCTCCCCGGCGGGGTTCTGGTCGCCGATCGGGCGCACGTGGGCCCGCGGCGTGCTGCTCGGCGCGAGCACGGCGCTGCGCCACATGAGCCCGGAGCGGCTCGACCGCGTCCTCGCCGGCAAGGCCGGGCGGATCGCGCTCACCGGGCTGATCATGGCCCACCCCGGCCGTCAGGACCCCGAGGTGCTCGCCCGCGGCCTGCAGGGCCTCGCCCGGCCGCGGGAGGGCTTCGCGGCGATGCTCGCGGGCCTCGACCGCTGGACGACCCCGCGGCGCTCCGACGTCCCGACGATGGTCGGCTGGGGCAACCGCGACTACCTGCTGCCCCGCGCGCAGATCCGGCGGCTGCGCCAGGTGCTGCCCGACGCCCACGTCGTCGTCCTGCCCGACTGCGGCCACATCCCGATGGCCGACGACCCGGCGCTGGTCGCCGAGGTGATCCTCGGGAACGCGCGCCTCGCGCGGACCTGAGCCGGTCCCGTGGCCCACGAGTACCGCCTGACGGTCGACTGGCACGACGACCCCGGCACCGTCGACTACCGCTCCTACACCCGCCACCACGTCGTCTCGGCCGGGGGCAAGCCGCCCCTGGACGGGTCGTCCGACCGCGCGTTCCGCGGGAGCCCCGAGCGCTGGAACCCCGAGGAGCTCCTGGTCGCGGCGCTCTCGCAGTGCCACCTGCTGAGCTTCCTGCACGCGGCGGCCGACGCCGGCGTCGTCGTCACCGCCTACACCGACCACCCGGTGGGCCGGATGACCAAGGACGACGACGGCGGGTGGTCGTTCGCGTCGGTGGTGCTGCACCCCGAGGTCCGCGTCACCGTGCCGGAGGCGCGCGGAGTGACCGCGCCGGACGCGGACCTCGCGGCGCTGCACCACCGGGCCCACGACGCCTGCTTCATCGCGCGGTCGGTCGCGTTCCCCGTGACGGTCGAGCCGGGCACGGACCCCCGGTGAGGGGCTCTTCCCGGTAAGGTCGCTGGTGACCGGCCCGGGGCGACGCCCCGGAAGTCGCCTCCGGGACGAAGAAAGGCGGGCGCGCCCTCGGGTGGAGATCCCGTCGGCCTGTCCCGACCCCGCCCACCGACACCTGGTGGGCCGAGGGAGCGCCCCGTGTCAGACAAATCGCCCCGCCAGACGTCGAGTCAGAAGTCGGACAAGACGATCAAGGAGAAGCGGGCCATCAAGAAGGCGAAGAAGGGCGACTCGGACGGGTCGTCCGCCAGCCCCTTCCCGACGCGGCACGGTGCCGCGTGATCGGCCGCAGCCAGACCGAGCCCGTGGGCAACCGGGTGACGCTCGCGCACGAGGAGGAGCTCGCCGCCCGCGGGTCCGACCAGCGCCGCGTCGCCCGCGTGGTGGCCGCCCGGGCGATCGACGTCGAGGACTGCCGCGAGCTGCTCGGCATGCTCGGACTCGGCGCGGCGACCGGGATGCCCGAGATCGACCCGCCCACGCGGCGGCCGTGAGCGGGTCGGTCTCCGGCGGTCAGTAGCCGGACGACGATCCGTAGGAGTCACCGCCGGCGGGCGCCGCGGGGGCCGGCGACGCCGCGCCGCCGCCCGAGCCCGCGGAGCCGTAGGCCGACCCCGAGCCGCCGGACGCGGCTCCGGACCCGGAACCCCCGGAGCCGGAGCCCCCGGCGGCCGGGGCGGGTGCGGCGGCCGCGACCGGCTTGCCCTCGGGGTTGAGGGCCTTCCACGTGCCGCCGACGCCGTTGCCGGTCGTGTCGCCCGGCTGGGTGTCCTTCGCGTAGCGGTAGAGCGGCCACCCGTTGAGGGTCAGCTGCTTGGTGCCGTCGG
>NZ_JBVPVA010001137.1:0-8439 GCF_055612215.1 Actinomycetospora sp.
CTGGTCCGCCGACGGCCGCGACCTGCACCTGCTGACCCACGACCACACCGTCGCGGCGGAGATGCGCGCGGCCGGCGTCGCGGTCACCGGGCACCTCGAGCACGTGCTCACCACGAGCGTGCGCACGGTGCGCGGGGCGACCGAGATCGGGCTGACGGCCGTGCCCGCGCCCGCGACGCTCGTGCTGGCCAGCGACGGCGTCCACCGCGGTCTCGACCCCGCCCGCCTCGCCGGCCTGGTCGCCCACGTCCCCGCCCCGGCGCTCGCGCGCACCCTGGTCGACACCGCACGGGCCGGGGGGACGCCCGACAACGCGACCGCGCTCGTCGTCGCCGGGCCCGCCGCGCCGCGCCCCGTCGTCCCCGCACCACGGCGGCCCTGACCCCGGCGGGCCACGGCACACTGACGCCCCGTGCGCGCCCTGTTCGACCTCACCGCCGCCTACGAGCCGACCGACGACGAGCGTCGCGCCCCGGTCCCGGCCCTCGGCGCCGTGCTGTTCGACTTCTCGAACACGCTCTTCCACATGGTCGATGTCCGGACCTGGCTGGCGCGGGTCGCGACGGCGACGGGGCGGGACCTCGACCTCGACGCCGCGCTCGCCGACGTCGCGAGGGCCGCCGCCCGCCCGGACGTCGTCGCCGCCCAGGACGGCCGCGACCTGTCCGAGGACGCACACCGCGAGGCCATGCGCGCGTGGTTCTCGCACGTCCCGGCGCTCGCCGGGGCCGAGGACACCGCCCTCGAGGTCCTGCGCGCCCCCGACGCGTGGGTCCCCTACCCGGACACCGCGGAGGTGCTCGAGGCGCTCGCGGCGCGGGACGTGCCGGTCGGGGTGGTGTCGGACATCGGGTGGGACATCCGCGTGCACGCCCGGGACGCAGGGCTCGAGCACCTCGTCGGGTCGTGGACGCTGTCCTGCGAGCTCGGCGCCGAGAAGCCGGACCCCGCGGTGTTCCGCGCGGCCTGCGCCTCGCTCGGGGCCGACCCCCGGGCCACGCTCATGGTCGGCGACAACCCGGCCCGCGACGGCGGCGCGGTGGGGGTCGGGTGCCGCGTGTTCGTGCTGCCGGCGGAGCACCGGCTGGGCGAGCGGGGCCTGCGGTCGGTGCTGGACCTGGTCGGGGATCCGGTCGGGGTCCACCGAGCCAGGTGCTCATGATCACGCGAAGACGGCCGCGAGCGCGTCCGCGAGGCGCTGCCGCCCCTGCGGGGAGCGCACGAGCGCGGCGTCGGCCGGGTTGCGCAGGTTGGCGCACTCCACGAGCACGCTGGGCACCGTCGCCAGGTTGAGCCCGGCGATGTCGTCGCGCGCGTCCAGGCCGCCGCGGCCGATGTAGGTCGCGGGTGTGAACCCGGCGCCGCGCATCGACGCGACGGCGGCGTCGGCCAGGGTCCGGGCGGGCCCGCGCTGGGCGGGGTTCAGCGGCGGCGACGAGTACAGGACGTGGAAGCCGTGCCCGCTGGTCGCCCCGCCGTCGGCGTGCACCGAGATCACGGCGGCCGCACCCGCACGGGCCCCGGCCGCACCCCGGACGTCGACGCAGGGCCCGACGCCGTCGTCGGAGTCCCGGGTGAGCACGACGCGATAGCCCCGCGCACGCAACCGGTCGGCCAGGAGCCCGGACACCGCCCAGGTGAACGCGTGCTCCGGGTAGCCGTCGGCGGTGCTCGCCCCGGTGGTGTTGCACGGCTTCGTGCCACCCCGCCCGTCCGGCACCGGGTGGTCGATGCCCGAGCCCGGCCCGTTGCGGCCGTTGTGCCCGGGGTCGATCACGACGGTGGCGCCCGGCGGCAGCGGGAACGTCCCCGGCCGGGCGGACGCCGTGGGCACCGCCGGCGACGGCTCCGGCGGCACGGGCGTCCCCGGCGCGACGGTGGGTGTCGACGGCGGCCCGGGCGCGGGCGCGGCGGCGGGCGCGCTTCCGGGGCCCGCGCAGCTGCACAGCAGGGCGACGAGGACCGCGACCAGGAAGGGGCGCGGCGGGCGCGGGAGGGTCGGCACGCCGCAGATGGTGACGGTCCCGGGGCCGCGACGCGGGGACCTCGCCCGGGCCCGTGTCGGGGGACGGGTCGGCCGTGTGGGCGAGGCCGCATCCGGGGATGCCGCACCCGTGGCACCCACCATCCCCGAGGGCGTCGGCTGGACCGCGCTCGTCGTCTCCGCTCAGCGCGCCGCCGAGTCCCGCCGGCCGGACGCGCTCTTCCACGACCCGCTCGCCGAGGCCCTCGTCGAGAGGATCGGTGAGCAGGCCGCGAACGTCCCCCCGGACGCCGACGGCGAGGGCGGCGGCGACCTCACCGCCGCGATGGGCGACTTCCTGCCGGTGCGGACGTGCTTCTTCGACCGCGTCGTCGCCGAGCACGCGACGCCGCAGGTGGTGATCCTGGCCGCCGGGCTCGACGGGCGCGCCTACCGTCTCCAGCAACCCGAGGGCACCGTCATCTTCGAGGTCGACGTCCCCGAGGTGCTGGCGTTCCGGGACGCGATCGCCGAGGGCCTGACGCCGACCGTCGCGCACCGCGGCGTCGGGATCGACCTGCGCGAGGACTGGCCCGCGGCCCTGCGCGCGGGCGGGTTCGACCCGGCCGTGCCCACGACGTGGCTCCTCGAGGGCCTGCTGATCTACCTGCCCGCCGACGCCGCCGACCTGCTCCTCGACCGGCTCACCGAGCTGTCGGCGCCGGGGAGCGCGGTCGCGGTGGAGTACACCGACCGCGACCCGGCCGCCGCGGTGTCCGACCACGTCGGGTCCGACCCCGCGATCACGGAGTTCGCCCGGCTCGTCGACGAGGGCCCGCCGGACGTCCCCACGCGGTGGCTGGGGTCGCGCGGCTGGGCGCTGGACGAGTGGACGACGGTGCGCGAGCAGGCGCGGGCGCTCGGGCGGCCGGTCCCGGCGATCATGGACCCGGACCGGGACGGCATGGACACCTGGCTCGCACGCGCCCACCGCTGAGCGCGTGCCGCCTACAGCGCGGGCCGCGCCCGCACCGCGCCCAGCGCCCCGAGGATGGCGATCGCGCCGAGGCCGCCGAAGAGCAGCCGGGCCGAGACGACGGGTGCGCTGCCGAGCGCGACCGCGACCCCCGCGTAGGAGGCACCGAGCGCGAAGGCCAGCATCTGCACCATCGTGATCGCGGCCGAGGCCCGGTCGCCCTCGCGGTCGTCGGCGGCCGTCCCGGCGCTCTCGTCGGCGACCCCGGGCGACATCGCCGCGGCGGACTGGTGCGGCCAGGCGATCCCGATCCCCACGCCGGCCAGGGCCAGCGACACCGCCCACACCACCACCGTCGCCGGCGCGGCGTCCGCGTGCTGGGTCGCCGTGAGCACCGCGAACGCGACGACGACCACCCACGGCCCGACCGTGCCGGCGGCCCGCGCCCGGCCGACGCTCGCACTGACGATCTCCCCGGCGACCCAGCCGGAGGCCAGGGCCACGCCCAGGAAGCCCGCGACCACGGGCTCCAGGCCACCGAGGCGTTGCCCGAACAGCGGGACGAAGGCCTCCACCGCGGCGACGGCCATCATCGCGGCGATCGTCAGGTAGAGCGCCGCCAGCCGCCCGGCGCGGAAGGTCGCCTCCGGCAGGATGCGTGCGCCCGCGTCCCCGGCCCGGTGCTCCACGACCACCAGCCCCACGAGGAGTGCGAGCGCCACGACCAGGCCGCCGGCCGCCACCCCGATCCCCCGCCCGGTGACGCCCGCGCCGGAGACGGCCAGCCCGGACACCGAGAGCACCGCGGCCGCCCCGCCCACGAGCAGGATCGAGGGCAGCGGGAACGGGCCGGGCGAGACCGCGGGAGCGCGCGACGAGCGCCGCAGCCCGGCGGGCACCCCGGCCGCGACCGCCGCCGTCACCCCGAGGAGCACGACGAACGCCAGGCGCCACCGCCCCATCTCGGCGAACAACCCGCCCAACGCGGGCCCGACCAGCAGCCCGACGCCCCACATCGCCGAGATCGAGGCGCTCGCCCGCGTCCACAGGCGCTGCGGCAGCGCGGAGCGGATCAGCGCGTAGGCCAGGCCGGCCAGCAGACCGCCACCGAGACCC
Source organism: Actinomycetospora sp. (assembly GCF_055612215.1). Taxonomy (NCBI): domain Bacteria; kingdom Bacillati; phylum Actinomycetota; class Actinomycetes; order Pseudonocardiales; family Pseudonocardiaceae; genus Actinomycetospora; species Actinomycetospora sp. The sequence continues at coordinate 4,056 of NZ_JBVPVA010001137.1, forward strand.
TGCACGGCCCGCCCGACCAGCAGCACCGCCATGTCCGGCGCGACGGCGTCGACCGCCGTCCCGACCCCGAAGGCCACGAGCGCGAGGACGTAGGCCCGCCGGGCCGGCCACACCGCGAGCAGCCGACCCACCAGGGCCGAGGAGACGACGGCGGTGAGCAGGTAGACCGTGGTGACCCAGGCGTAGAAGCGCTCGCCGCCGATCTCGGCCACGGCCGAGGGCAGCAGGCTCGCGGTCACGTAGGTGTCGGTCGCGAAGAGCAGCACCCCGCCGCAGAGGACCGCGACCGTCCCGCGGCGCCCGGCCGCCAGCAGATCCCGCCAGCTGCCCGTCGCGACCCCGCTGCCGACCACGTCACCCGACGCTACGTCCCGGTCGCCCGATCCGCCCGTGGTGGCGGCGGCGTCACGGCTTGCGGGCGACCACCCCGACCGCGCAGCGCTGCGCGGGGGCGTGCGGGCGGAGCCACGGGCCGTCGGGCCACCACTGCGACACCTGGACGAGGCCGGGCTCCACCGGCTCGAGCTGCGGCGGGATCATCGCCTCGATCTCCGCGCGGGTGCGGAACAGCCCCGTGCCCATCGGGCTGTTGACCATGACGTGCTCGATGCGGCGCGCGACCTCGCTGTCCTCGTCCTCGGGGTCGAGGAAGTGCGTCAGCGCGAGGTAGGAGCCCGACGGCAACGCGTCGACGTACTCCGCGACGATCTCGGCCGGCGTCGGGGTCCCGTCGTAGTGGTGCAGCACACCGAGCAGGAACAGGGCGATGGGCCGGTCGAAATCGAGGAACGAGCGCACGGTCGCGTCGTCGACCACCTGGCTGGGCGTGAAGATGTCCGCCGCGATGAACAGGGTCTGGTCGTCGTCCTCGAGCAGCGCGCGCCCGTGGGCGATCACCGACGGGTCGTTGTCGACATAGACGACCTTCGAGGTCGGCGCGATGCGCTGCGCGACCTCGTGGGTGTTCTCGGCCGTCGGGAGCCCCGAGCCGCAGTCGAGGTACTGCACGACGCCGGTCTGCGTCGCGATGAAGCGGGTGGCGCGGATGAGGAAGGCGCGGTGGTCGAGGGCGAGCTGCTGGACCTCGGGGACCACGGCCTGCATCCGGGCGAAGACCTCGCGGTCGACCGCGTAGTTGTCCTTGCCCCCGAGCGTGGCGTTGTAGACCCGCGCGATGCTGGCCTTCTCCCGGTCGACCCGGACCGGGCCGGGCGCCTCGCCGGTCGGCTGCGCCGAGCGGGCCGTGCTCGCCATGCGTGTCCTCACTGCTCGTCGTCCTCGGGCCGGCGGCGGTCACCCGGACGGAGCCCGGCCCGATGAGAACCCTAGGGGCGCGCGCCGCGCCGCGGCGATCAGGGTCGAAGCGTACGAGAATCCCCCGACGACCTGTAGTCTCCCCGTTCCGGGCCGTGAGGAGTGGGCCCACAGCGACGGCCCACCCCGAGGGCGACCGGAGGACACCCGTGGCCAGCGAGCAGCCCGACCCGCAGGACGCGCCCGGGCCGGACGACCCGGGCCCCACCGCGCGACGGATCATCGTCGGTGCCCAGCTGCGGCGTCTGCGCGAGGCCGCGGACATCACGCGCTCGGCCGCCGGCTACCACATCCGCGGCAGCGAGTCGAAGATCAGCCGCATGGAGTCGGGGAAGGTCGGCTTCAAGCAGCGCGACGTCGAGGACCTCCTCACCTTCTACGGCGAGCACGATCCCACCCGGCGCGAGCACGTCCTCGAGATCGCGCGCCGCAGCAACGAGGCCGGGTGGTGGCAGCGCTCCGGCGCGGCCGTCCCCGAGTGGTTCTCCGAGTACGTCGGCCTGGAGTCCGCGGCCGTCCGCATCCAGACCTACGAGCTGCTCTTCGTGCCCGGCCTGCTGCAGACCGCGGACTACGCCCGCGCGATCGTCACCCGGGGGCACCCGGAGACCGCCGACGCGACGGTGGAGGAGCGCGTCCGGGTGCGGATGAGCCGGCAGCGCCTGCTCGACAGGCCCGACGCGCCGCGCCTCTGGGCGGTCGTCGACGAGTCCGTGCTCCACCGCCCGATCGGCGGCCACGAGGTGCTCGCCGGCCAGATCGACCACCTCGCCGAGATGTCGCGCCGCCCGAACGTCACGCTGCAGGTCGTACCGAACGCGCTGTCGGGTTACGGCGGCGAGGCGGCGTTCACCATGCTGCGGTTCGCCGAGCCCGACGTCCCGGACATCACCTACATCGAGGGCCTCACCGGGGCGCTCTACCTCGACCGCCAGGCCGAGGTCGAGGAGTACACCCGCGTCATGGACCAGCTGACCATCGACGCCTACAGCCCCGAGGAGACCCGCGGCCTGCTGGGCAAGCTGCGCGCCGGCCTGGGCTGAGCACGGCGCGCGTCCGCACCGACACGCGCGGTCAGCCTGCACATGCATCTGCTCGCGGCCGGTGTTACCGTCGATCGCACGGCAAGCGGCACGTGCGGAAAGACGGGGAGTTCGACCCATGCACACTTCGGCATCGCGCCTGGTCGGCGCAGAGTGGCGGAAGAGCCGCTACAGCGGGAAGCTCGGCAACTGCGTCGAGCTCGCGGCCGTCGGCGGTACCCGGGTCGCGGTTCGCAACTCCCGCTTCCCCGACGAGCCCGCGCTCCTGCTGACCCGCTCCGAGCTCGGCAGCCTGCTCGCCGAGGTGAAGGCCGGCGGGTTCGACGACCTGCTCGAGGGCGCGTGATGAGCACGCTCCCGCTACCCTCCCCCGACGGCGGTCGCCCGGCCGTCCGGATGCAGTGGCTCACGTGCGCGCTCGACGGGCGCGACCACGCCGTCGTCGACCACGACCCGGCCTCCGGCGCGCACCTCTCGGCCTGCGCGAAGACCGTCTGGGCGGCCTCGCTCGCCAGCCCGCCCGCGGCGCGCTGCCCCGACTGCCGCGACGCCGTCGGCGAGACCGCCGCCACCGACCGCCGGACGCGGGTGCTCGCCCGGCTGCGCGGTCGTCGGGCCGCCTGACCCGACCCGACGGCGGGCGGTCCGCTCAGGTCGTGGCCAGGAGGAACTCCTCGGCCCGGGTGACGCGCAGACCGTCGGACCGGCCCGCGAACCACCGGGCGTTGATCTCGTCGGCGTCGAGGACGCGTGCCTCCCGGAAGCCGGCGGCCCGGGCGAGCGCGACGACGTCGTCCGGCGCGAAGTAGCTCAGGAACGGCGTCCCCGCAGCCGCGGCCCCGGCGGCCGAGACGTCGCGGAAGTGCCGCTCCCGCGCGCCCAGCAGCTCCGACGGGGGCTGGAAGGTCATCGCGAGGGTGGATCCGGGGGCGAGGCGGGCGAGGCACGCCAGCGTGGCGGTGTTCGCCTCCCGGGTGAGGTACATGCTCACGCCGGTCGAGGACACGACGGCCGGGCGTCCGGTGTCGAACCCGGCGGCGCGGAGCCCGTCCCACCAGGACCGCTCCGACTCGAAGTCCGTCGGCACGTACCGCAGTCCCGGCGGCGTCGGGAGCCCGAGCTCGGCGATGCGGCGCTGCTTCCACTGCGAGGTCCCGGGCCGGTCGACCTCGAAGACGTGCTGGTGGGGGGCGAGGTCGGGGTGGCGCAGCGCGTAGGTGTCCAGCCCCGCCCCGAGCAGGACGTACTGCGCCACGCCGGCGTCGAAGGCCTCCGTGACGAGGTCGTCGACGACGCGGGCCCGCCCGACCGTCCCGGCGCGGGCCCCGCGGGTGGCGTCGGGGTCCATGTCCGGGCGGTCGCGCCAGTCGGGCCCGGGGTCGGCGAGCAGGAGACCCGGGGAGTCGTCGAGGACCGGGGGCCACGCGTCGACCTCGAGGTGGCGCGCCCGCCACAGGGCGACCCGGACCGCGGTGTGGTCGGGGACGACGTCGGTGCCGGTCACCTCCGGCCCGGCGCGGCGATCGTCCAGGTCCGCCCGTCGGGGTCGCGGACGACCATCTCGCGGGTGCCGTAGTGGGTGTCCTCGAACGGCGAGACGACGTCGAGGGAGGGGTCGGGCTCGTAGGCGTCCGCGTCGGGGACCCGGAGGACGACCTGCATCCTCGGCTGCTGGTCCTCGGGGACCTCGACGACGAACACCGTCGGGCCCTCGCCAGCCCGGAACTGCCCCGAGTGGTGATCGGTCTCGAAGTCCAGCTCGAGACCCAGGGCGGTGAAGAACTTCGCGGTCCGGCCCCAGTTGTGGGTCTCGAGGACCACGGACCCGATCCCGTCGACAGCCGTCATGACGATCCCTCCTCGTCGCGCGGGGCCGCGAGGTGCGCGCGCAGGGCCTCCGCGACGAGCGCGGAGAGCGACTGTTCGGTCTCGAGGGCCCGGAACTTGACCTGCTTGATCAGCTCGACCGGCAGGTAGACGTTGAACTGCTTGACCTCGTCGGCCACGCTAGGATGCTAGCAAGCTAG
>NZ_JBVPVA010000362.1:0-3396 GCF_055612215.1 Actinomycetospora sp.
CGAAGGTGGCGCCGAGGAGCGGCGCGCCGGCCAGTCCCATGCGCGGCACCCAGTGCGGGCGGGTGTCGCGCTGCAGGGCGGGCACGAGGCCGAGGAAGACCAGGCCCATCGCCACGGTGACGACGCCGCCGAGCCGCTGCAAGAGCGCCTCGTTCGCGACGAGCGCGTCGGCGGCCCAGACGATCGCGCCCAGGCCGAGGACGAACACCACGGTGAAGCCGAGGACGAACAGCGACGCGGCCCCGGCGAGCCGCCACCGGCCGCGTCGGGCCGGGACGGTCGGGGTCGGCGTGGCGGTCGCGGTCGTCGTGGTGGTCGCGGTCGCCGTGCCCCCGACGACGGCGGCGCGGTGCTCCTGCGCGGCGACCTCCTCGACGGTCACCGCGGGCGCGGTGGCCCCGACCAGTCCGGCGAGGTAGGCGAGATAGCCCGGCACGAGGGGCACGACGCACGGCGAGGCGAAGCTGACGAGGCCCGCGACGAGGGAGAGCCCGAGGGCGAGCAGCACGGGACCCGAGGTCACCGTCTGGGTCAGGTCCATGCGGACTCGCGAGGCCGGGCGTTCATCTCGGGTCCCAGGGTAGGACGGCCGCGTCGACGGCGCGTGAGGGCGGCCGACTTCGTCCTACGGGATGTCGTAGGTCACCCGGTCCCGGCCGCTTCTGAGCGAAGGGCTCCTTCGCTCGATGGAGCCGACGGTGGGCGCCGTCCGCCGGAACCCGCGGCGCGCCCGGCGGGCCGGCGAGGGGCGCCCCTCGCCCGTCTACCCGACCGATGGTGCCCTTCGCTCACAACGCCGGCGCCCGGCGGTCACGCGGGCGGGGCGGGTTCCGCGGCGATGCGGTCGACGACGGGCTGCAGGTCGCTCGCCAGGACCGCGGTGAGGAAGACCGCCGCCACCCGGTGCGCCCGGTCGAGCACGATCGTCGAGGGCACCGCGTTGCGCGGGTAGCCCGACAGCGCGAGCAGCGACCGGCCGGGCGGGTCGAAGATCGACGGGTAGGTGATCCCGCGGCTGCGGACGAAGTCGGCGGCGGCGTCGCGGTCGTCGCGCACGTCCACGCCGAGGAACGTCACGCCGCGCGCGGCCGAGGCCGCCGCGACCTGCTCCAGCGCCGGGGCCTCCCCGCGGCACGGCCCGCACCACGAGCCCCAGATGTTCACGACGACGACCTGGCCCCGCGACTGCGCGCTGGAGATCGTCTGCCCCGGGGCGAGCAGGGAGTCCCCCGCGATCGGGGCGAGCGGGCGGCGCTGCGCCTCCGGGTAGGTGATCTGCGTCTGCCCGCCCGGCGCGACGAACTGGAACCCGCCGTCGTCGGAGGAGCCCGACGAGCACCCGGCCAGCAGCGCCAGCCCGACGACGGCGAGCGCGAGCAGGACCCGGACGCGCCTCATGCGCCCGTCGACGACGGGTCCGACGTCCCCGACGGCTCGGTGTAGGCCATGTCGACCAGCGACTCGTCGTCGAACAGCAGCGTCGTCACCGAGCCGAGGGCGCACTGCCGCTGGGTCGGGTTGTGCCAGAGCCGCTCCCCGGCCAGGAAGCGCCGCAGCGTCCAGATCGGGAGCTGGTGGGACACGCACACCGCCTCGTGGCCGGCCGCGGCCGCGCGCGCCCGGTGCGCCGCGCCCAGCATCCGGTGGGCGATCTCCAGGTACGGCTCCCCCCACGAGGGCCGGAACGGGTTGCGCAGCAACGGCCAGAACTCCGGGCGGCGCAGCGCCCCGTCGCCGACCCCGATCTGCTGGCCCTCGAACCCGTTGGCCGCCTCGATGAGCCGGTCCTCGGTCACGGGGTCGAGGCCGAGCTTCTCCGCGATGGGCACCGCGGTCTCCTGCGCGCGCTGCATCGGCGAGACGAACAGCGCGGTGACGTCGGCCGGCGCGAGGTGCTCGGCGACCCGCCGCGCCTGCGCCCGCCCGGTCTCGGAGAGCCCGAAGCCGGGCAGGCGCCCGTAGAGGATGCCGTCGGGGTTGTGCACCTCGCCGTGGCGCACCAGGTGGACCGCGGTGCGCACCGGACCGGTCCCGCCCGCCGTCACGCCTGCTCCGGCGGGGTCGCGGCGGCCGCGGCCGCGGCGGCGGCCGGCAGCGCGTCGGCGATGACGCCGAACGCGTCGTCGTCGAGGGCGGCCGAGATGAAGCACGCCTCGAACACGCTCGGCGGGTAGTAGACGCCGCGATCGAGCAGGGCGTGGAAGAACGGCGGGAACCGCCAGGTCTGCGCGGCCTTCATGTCCTCGTAGTTCCGGCCGGGCTCGGCCCCGAACCGGATCGAGACGAGGGACCCGGCGCGCTGGATCGTGTGCTCGACCCCGGCGCCGGACAGCGCGTCGGTGAAGAGCCCGTGCAGCCGGTCCGCACCCGCGTCGAGGGCGGCGTAGACGTCGTCGGTCGCGTGCTGCAGCGTCGTCAGGCCCGCGGCCACCGCGACCGGGTTCCCGGCCAGCGTCCCTGCCTGATAGACCGGCCCGGCGGGTGCGAGGTGGCCCATGATCTCGGCGCTCCCGCCGAACGCCGCCGCGGGCAGGCCGCCGGACATCACCTTGCCGAAGCAGTACAGGTCGCCGGCTACGCCCTCGAGGCCGTACCAGCCCGACGGCGAGACCCGGAAGCCCGTCATCACCTCGTCGACCACCAGCAGCGCACCGTGCGCCGCGCACAGCCGCTTGAGCCCGGCGTTGAACCCCTCGTCGGGGGCGACCGCGCCCATGTTCCCCGCCGCGGCCTCGGTGATCACGCAGGCGATCTCCGGGCCGCGCTCGGCGAAGGCGGCGGCGACGGCGTCGAGGTCGTTGTAGGGCAGCACGACCGTGTCCCCGGCCTGCGCGCCAGTGATGCCGGGGCTCGACGGGAGTCCGAAGGTCGCGACCCCGCTGCCCGCCTCGGCGAGCAGCGCGTCGACGTGGCCGTGGTAGCACCCCGCGAACTTCACGACGACGCTGCGGCCGGTGTAACCCCGCGCGAGCCGGATCGCGCTCATGGTGGCCTCGGTGCCGGAGTTGACCAGGCGCACCTGCTCGACGGGCTCGACCCGCCGGACGATCTCCTCGGCGAGCGCGACCTCGCCCTCGGTCGGGGTGCCGAAGCTCAGCCCGCGGGTGGCGGCGTCGCGCACGGCCTCGACGACGGCGGGGTGGGCGTGCCCGAGGATCATCGGGCCCCAGGAGCTGACGAGGTCGACGTAGCGGTTGCCGTCGGCGTCGGTGAGCCAGGCCCCCTGCGCGGAGGCCATGAACCGCGGGGTCCCGCCGACGGATTTGAAGGCCCGGACCGGGGAGTTGACGCCACCGGGGACGACCGCCTCGGCGCGCGCGAAGAGCTCAGCCGAGCGGGTGACCGGCCCGGCTGCCGTCGTGGGGGCGCTGCTCACCCGCCCAGTCTCCCAGGCGC
>NZ_JBVPVA010000624.1:0-1141 GCF_055612215.1 Actinomycetospora sp.
GCGGTCCGCCACGTGCAGCATCGCCGAGTACATCGTGGGCACGCCCTCGAAGACGGTCACGTGGTCGCGCCCGATGACCTCGAGTGCCTTCGCGCCGTCGAAGCGGGGCAGCAGCGTCAGGCACGAGCCGGACAGCACCGAGGCGTTCAGCCCGCACGTCAGCCCGAACACGTGGAACAGCGGCAGGCAGCCCATCACCACGTCGTCGGGGCTGATCTCCATCAGCGTGCGCGCCGAGGTCCGCGCGTTGGTCAGGAGGTTGGCGTGCGTGAGCTCGGCGCCCTTCGGCGAGCCGGTGGTGCCCGAGGTGTAGAGCACGACGGCGGTGTCGTCGTCGGTGCGCTCCGCCGGCCCGTCGACCGCCTCGACGCCCTCGAGCTGGTCGGCGGTGGGGCCGGTGGCCGCGAGCACGAGCACGTCGGTGTCGGTGGCCGTGCCCGCCTCGCGCGCCGCGTCCGCCGCGCCGTCCCAGGCGATGACCAGCGACGCCTCGGAGTCCTTCAGGTAGTACTCGATCTCCCGGGCCTTGAGCAGCGGGTTCATCGGCACCACCGAGCAGCCGGCCAGGAGCGACCCGTAGAACGCCAGCGGGAAGGCGGGCACGTTGGGGAACACCAGCCCCACCCGGTCCCCGGGCTCGAGGCCCCGCCCGCGCAGGACACCGGCGACCGCCCGGGCGGTGTCGACGAACTGCCCGTAGGTGAGCACGTGGTCGTCGAGCCGCAGGGCCGGCCGGTCGGCGTGCTCGTCCGCTGCGTCGACCAGTGCCGTCGCGAGATTGGTCATCGTCACCCTTCCTCGAGCGTCGGCCAGCCAGATGCCCGGGCGAGTGGCCCGGGACACATCCGGTCTGCGGCGGCCCGCCTCAGAGCTGGGTCTGCTCGCGGACCAGGGCGACGAACGTGGTCGCCGCCGCCGCCAGGTCGTCGTCGCGGCGCAGCACGAGGTAGAGGCAGCGCTCGATCGGGTCGCCCTCGAGGCGGACCTCGCGGACGCCGTCCCGGGCGTGGCGCGCGAGGGCCCACGCGCTGACGACGCCGACGCCCTCGCCGGCGGCGACCGCCGCGATCACGCCCTCGTTCGTGTCGCGGATGGTCCACTGCTGGTCGGTGATCAGCGGGGTGCCGCGCTCGGCGAGCGC
>NZ_JBVPVA010000747.1:0-4067 GCF_055612215.1 Actinomycetospora sp.
AGCGCGGCCACCGGGACGACGAGCAGCCCCGTCCCGACCGACGACGCGTCGGCGATCGCCCCGATGACCGGCGGCGTCACGAGGAACCCGAGCCGGGCGAGGAACCCGACGACCGCGATCCCGTCACCCGCGCGCAACCCCGGCATCGTGCCGGCGGCCGCGAACGCGAGCGGGAAGAGCGTCGCGACCCCGAGCCCGGCGACCGCCCACCCGACGATCGCCACCTCGGCCCGCGCCAGCAGCAGGGCCGCCAGCAGCGCCGCCGCGGCGACCAGGGCCCCCGTCCGCGCCACCGGCACCGCGCCGAACCGGTCCACGACCCGGTCCCCGGCGACGCGACCGAGGGTCATCGTCACCTGGAACGCCACGAAGGGCAGGCCCGCGAGGAAGGGCCCGGCGCCGAGGTCGTCGCGCAGGTAGACCGCGCCCCACGACGCCGAGGAGTCCTCGACCGCGCCCGAGCACACCATCAGCCCGGCGACGGCGAGCAGCGGCGCGAGGGCGCGCCACGAGGTCACGACCCCGCGCAGCCCCGGGCCGCCCGGCCCCTCGCCCGGCTCCGCGGCGGTCACCGCGTCGCGCTCGGGGGGCAGCACCGCCCGCCACGCCAGCGCCGACGTGACCACCAGCACCGCCCCGACGACCGCCAGGTGCACCGTGACCGGCACACCCAGCCCGGCCGCCGCCGCCCCGACCAGGCCCGCGCCGACGGCGGCGACGCTCCACGTCGCGTGCAGCCCGTTGATGATCGAGCGGCCGTAGCGCTCCTGGACGACGAGGCCGTGCGCGTTCATCGCCGCGTCGGTCCAGGCGTCGGTGACCCCGAGGACGAACAGCGCCCCGGCGAGCCCCCACCAGGACGGCGCGAGCGCCACCAGCGGCAGCAGCAGCGCCCCGACCAGCGACACCGACGCCGCCACCCGTCCGCTGCCCCACCGCGCGATCAGCGGCCCCGCCAGCACCCCGACGAGCAGCGCCGCCCCCGGGAAGGCCGCGATCGCGGTGCCGAGACCGGTGTTCGAGAGGCCGAGGCCGTCGCGCAGCGCGGGGAAACGGGGCACGAGCGAGTTGTAGGTGGCGCCGTTGACCGCGAAGAGCGCCATTACCGCGCCCCGGGCGCGTCGGTCGGTCGGCGTCGGGACGGCGGCCGTCATTCAGGACGCAGAGCGGTCCGGCCGGGTCACGCGAGCCACGTGTCCGAGCGGCGCGCCACGGCGAAGGTCTCCTCGACGGCGGCCGGGGAGAGCCGGTCGCCGCGGGCGCGCATGGCCCGGGCGAGGTCGCCGGCCCGGGCGACGATCACCCCGCGGGGCCGGCTGTGGTTCACGATGGTCGCCCCGACGACCGCGATCACCGGGGTCACCGGCGGCGGGTCGAGCACCTCCTCGAAGCCCGCGGCCGCCGCGATCGCCTCGGCGAGCCGGTCGTGCACCTCCTCGCCGAGGGTGCGGATGCGCGCGAGGTCGATGTGCCGGCCGTCGATCTCGAGCCCGCTGGTGGAGGCGTGCACCTTGCCGGCCGGCTCGTGCCGGGTCTCGACGACGAACACGCCGGGCGGTCCGATCACCAGGTGGTCCAGCACCACCGTCTCGCGCCCGACCGCCATGTCGATGCCGTGCAGGATCCGCCAGCGGCTGCCGCGCGCGAGCCGACCACCCGGGCCGCCGACCTCTCGGCCCAGGGCCGCCGCCACCGCCTGCCGCCCGTCGGCCTTGTAGCGCAGGGCGCGGTCGGTCTCCTTGTCCCCCGCGGCGCGCGCCCGGGCGGCGAGCCGGAGGAGGCCGTGGTCGGGCGCGTGCAGGGCGAGGTCCTCCCAGACGTCGCCGACGCGCTGGGGCTCGTCGTGCCCGGCGCGCCGCCCCCCGTCGGTGAACGCGTCGGCCCGGAAGCCGTCGGCGCTGTCGGCCGACCAGCCGCCCGCCGGCGTCGGGGTCCCGGCCTCGAGGGCGGGTGCGGGATCGGGACGTGCGGGGTCCGGCCGCGGCCCGCCGGTCCGGGTGCGCGTCCCGGACGACGCGCGGGCCGAGCCGGGCCGCGGGATGCGCAGCGTGTCGGTCAGCCGCCGCCGCGACCCCGGGTCGGCGGGGTCCTCGGCGAACCCGGGGAAGCGGTCGAGGTCGTGCGCCTCGAGCCACTCGTCGAGCTCGGCGACGAAGGTCGCGCGGAAGGCGGGGGCGACGTCGGACACCTCGCCGGTCTGCAGGTCGTAGGTCCCCAGGCGGCTCCCGTAGGGCGACGTGACGACGACGCGGTCGCCCCGCCCGAGACGCGTGCGGCGGGCCGGCATCAGGACTCCTCTCGCGGATGCGCGTCGAGCCAGCGGGTGATGTTGTCGTGCTCGACGGAGGTCAGCTGGCGGACCCCGTCGGCGACCGCGCCCTCGATCAGCGCGCCCGCCAGCGGGATGGTCACGGTGACCGCCACGTCGACCTCGAGCCGGCAGCCCGAGCCGTCGGCGGCGGCCACACTCATCGTCCCCTCCGCGCGGACCGGGGCGAGCGGAACGGCGACCTCCACCCGACCGTCGCAGCGGCGCGGCCCGAGCCGCCACCGCTCGGTACGCCGCAGCACCAGGCCGCCCGTGAGCAGCCGCCCGAGCGCGGGGGGTACCTGACCGGTCGGCACCGGCTGGCGGACGACGACCTCGACGGTGCCGTCGGCGGGCGTCCCGGTGACCCGGTGGTGCTCGACCTCGCCGCCACCGCCCGCGTCGAGCCGGGCGCGGTGGAACTCGGGGTCGGCCAGGGCGACGGCGAAGTCGGCCACGTCGTGGGAGTAGTCCCGGCTGGCCCGCAGGCGGGTGGTCACGCCCCCTCACCCTAGGTGAGCGTCGCCCGGTGGGCACGGGACGACACCCGTGCGAACATGTGTTCGTGTCCGGTCGGCGCGAGGGGGATCCGGCGGCGACGATCCTGCACGCCGACCTCGACGCCTTCTACGCCTCGGTGGAGCAGCGCGACGAGCCCGACCTGCGCGGCCGCCCCGTCATCGTCGGCGGCGGCGTGGTGCTGGCCTGCAGCTACGAGGCCAAGCGGGCGGGGGTGCGGACGGCGATGAACGGCCGCCAGGCCCGGGCGATGTGCCCGGACGCGGTGGTCGTGCCGCCGCGCATGGAGGCGTACTCCGCAGCGAGCAAGGACGTCTTCACGATCTTCCGGGACACGACGCCGCTGGTGGAGGGCCTCTCGATCGACGAGGCCTTCCTCGAGGTCGGGGGGCTCGCCCGGCTGGTCGGGGCGCCGAAGGACATCGCCGCGCGGCTGCGGGGCCGGGTCCTCGCCGAGGTGGGCCTGCCGATCACGGTCGGGGTCGCGCGCACCAAGTTCCTCGCGAAGGTCGCCAGCGGCGTCGCGAAGCCCGACGGTCTGCTCGTCGTCGATCCCTCCCGCGAGCGCGAGTTCCTGCACCCGCTGCGGGTGGAACGGCTCTGGGGCGTCGGCATGGTCACCGCGGGGCGGCTCCACGCGCTGGGCGTGCACACCGTCGCCGACGTGGCCGACCTCGGCGAGCAGGCCCTCGTCTCGCTGCTCGGGCGCGCCGCGGGCCGCCACCTCCACGGGCTCGCCACCTTCTCCGACCCGCGCGCGGTCACCCCCGGCGTGCGGCGGCGCTCCATCGGCTCCCAGCGCGCCCTCGGCCGGGGCCGGCGCTCGCCCGAGGAGCTCGACACCATTCTCGCCGGGATCGTCGACCGGCTCGCCCGGCGGCTGCGCGACGGTGGTGGCCGCACCTGCCGCACCGTGGTGCTCCGGCTGCGGTTCGACGACTTCACCCGCGTGACCCGCTCCCACACCCTGCGGGCGGCGACGACGCAGACCGCGCCGATCGACGCGGCCGCCCGCGAGCTGCTCCACGAGGCGATGCCCACGATCCTCGACCGCGGCATCACCCTGATCGGGCTCTCGCTCGCGAACCTCTCCGGCGACGACCGCGAGCAGCTCGAGCTGCCCCTCGACGCGCGGGAGGAGCCGCGGACCGCGCTCGCCGGCCGCGGGACCCAGGAGGCACCCCGGGATCCGGCGGCCCTCGACCGCACCCTCGACGCCGTCCGCGCGCGCTTCGGGTCG
>NZ_JBVPVA010001047.1:0-1005 GCF_055612215.1 Actinomycetospora sp.
TCCTGGGAGCCGCAGTACCACGAGCCGTACATGAAGTACGGAACCGACTACACCTTCCGCAAGGCCGCCAAGAAGGACCCGCTCAAGCAGGTCCTGCGGTCCTACTTCCCCATGCAGGAGGAGAAGGACCACCGCGTCTACGGGGCCTCCGACGGCGCGATCCGCGGTAACATGTTCCGGCAGGTGCAGGAGCGCTGGCTGGAGTGGCAGAAGCTCTTCCTGTCGATCATCCCGTTGCCCGAGATCTCGGCGGCGCGGTCGATGCCGATGCTGTTCCAGGCGGTTCCCAACCCGGAGCTGCACAACGGCCAGGCGATCCAGATGATCGACGAGGTGCGTCACTCGACGATCCAGCAGAACCTCAAGCGCCTGTACATGAACAACTACATCGACCCGGCGGGGTTCAACAACACCCTCCGGAACTTCCACTCGGACTACTGCGGCACCATCGGCCGTCAGTTCGCCGAGGGATTCATCACCGGTGACGCGATCACCGCGGCCAGCATCTACCTGACGATCGTCGCCGAGACGGCCTTCACGAACACGCTGTTCGTGGCCATGCCGGCCGAGGCGGCCGCCAACGGTGACTACCTGCTGCCGACGGTGTTCCACTCGGTCCAGTCGGACGAGTCGCGCCACATCTCGAACGGCTACGCCACGCTGCTCATGGCACTGTCGGACGAGGGCAACCGCCAGCTGCTCGAGCGCGACCTCCGCTACGCGTGGTGGAACAACCACCGCGTCGTGGACGCCGCGATCGGTACGTTCATCGAGTACGGCACGAAGGACCGCCGCAAGGACCGCGAGTCCTACGCGGAGATGTGGCGTCGCTGGATCTACGACGACTACTACCGGGCCTACCTGCTGCCGCTCGAGAAGTACGGCCTGGTGATCCCCCACGACCTCATCGAGGAGTCGTGGAACCAGATCTGGAACAAGGGCTACGTCCACGAGGTCGCGCAGTTCTTCGCCACCGGTTGGCTCGCCAACTACTGGCGCATCGAC
>NZ_JBVPVA010001111.1:0-2162 GCF_055612215.1 Actinomycetospora sp.
TCGTCGTCGTGCTCCACCGTGGCGGCGAGACCGGCCGCGGCGACCGCGTCGCGGGCCGCGTCGCCCTGGTGGGCGGCGCACTCCAGGAGCAGGGCCCCGCCCGGGGCGAGCCAGGCCGGGGCGAGCGCCGCGATCCGGCGCCGGACGGCGAGGCCGTCGCCGCCGCCGTCGAGGGCGGTGCGGGGCTCGTGGTCGCGGGCCTCGGGCGGCATCGTCGGGAGGCCGGCGGTGGGCACGTAGGGCGGCGAGGCGAGCAGGACGTCGACGCGGCCGCGCAGCATGGCGGGCAGGGCGGCGTCGAGGTCGCCGAGGTGGACGTGCGCACCGGGCGGGAGCGTCCGTCGGGCGCACGCGACGGCGACGGGGCCGACGTCGGCGGCGTGCAGCTCGACGCCGCCGACCTCCGCGGCGACGGCCGCGCCGAGCGCCCCGGAGCCGGCGCACAGGTCGACGACGACCGCGCCGGGCCGGGCCGCGGCGACCGCGCGGTCCACCAGCAGCCCGCTGCGCTGCCGCGGCACGAACACCCCGGGCCCGACGGCGACCCGACGCCCGCGGAACTCCGCCCAGCCCAGTACGTGCTCGAGCGGTTCGCCGGCGACCCGGCGGAGCGTCATCGCCTCGAGGTGACCGGGGTCGGGTGCGTCGGCGAGGAGCAGCGCGGCCTCGTCCTCGGCGAAGACGCATCCGGCGGCCCGCAGCCGGGCCACGAGCGCCGCCTCTTCCACGACGATCAGGTTAGGTTGCCGGGGCGGGCACGAGACCGGGAGGCCGACGATGCAGTACGGCGACTACCAGCTGGAGATCTACGGGGCCGGTCTGAAGGGCGTGCTGCCCCGGTGGCCGGTGGACTTCGCCGGGCTCGAGCAGGCGGCCGCGGCGGCCCTGCCCGACTGGATCCTGAACTACGTCGCGGGCGGCTCGGGGGACGAGCGGACCCAGCGCGGCAACGCCGAGGCGTTCGGCTGGTGGGGGATCGTGCCGCGGATGATGGCCGGCGCGTACGAGCGGGACCTCACGACGACGCTGTGCGGCATCGAGCTCCCGACGCCGCTGTTCTGCTGTCCGATCGGCGTCATCGGCATCTGCTCGCAGGACTTCCACGGCGACCTCGCGGTGGCCCGGGCCTGCGCCCGCACCGGGGTGCCGATGATGATGTCGACGCTCTCGCAGGACCCGCTCGAGGACGTCGCGGCCGCCCTGGGCGACACCCCGGGCTTCTTCCAGCTCTACACGCCGAAGGACCGGGACGTGGCGGTCTCGTTGATCCAGCGGGCCGAGAAGGCGGGCTTCTCGGCCCTCGTCGTCACCCTCGACACCTGGGTCACCGGCTGGCGCCCGCGCGACCTCAACACCGCGAACTTCCCGCAGCTGCGCGGGCACTGCCTGGCCAACTACTTCTCCGACCCGGCGTTCCGGGCGCTGCTCGACGCGCCCCCGGAGGAGGACCTGCGCGGGGCGGTCGGGATGTGGTCGCGCCAGTTCGGCAACAGCGTCTCCTGGGACGACCTCACCTGGATGCGCGAGGCCACCGACCTGCCGATCCTGCTCAAGGGGATCAGCCATCCCGACGACGCCCGGCGCGCGGTCGAGCTCGGCGTCGACGGGCTGTACTGCTCCAATCACGGCGGACGCCAGGCCAACGGCGGGCTGCCGGCACTGGAGACGCTGCCCGACGTCGTGGCGGCCGCGGGCGACGTGCCCGTGCTCTTCGACTCGGGGGTCCGCTCGGGTGCCGACGTCGCGAAGGCGCTCGCACTCGGGGCGTCCGCGGTGGGCCTCGGCCGGCCGTACGCCTACGCACTGGCGCTCGGCGGCGAGGACGGCGTGGTGCACCACCTGCGCTCGGTCCTCGCGGAGACCGACCTGATCATGGCCGTGGACGGCTACCCGACCCTCGCCGACCTGCGCGCCGAGGGCACGATCCGCCGGCTGCCCCACCAGGTCCGATAGGTGCGCTCCGCGCTCGTGAGCACTTTCCGGGCCTATGACACCGGACAGTGCTCACGAGCCTTCGGCACCTAGTCGTGCGCCACCAGCATCGTCGCGCCGCCGGTCGCGAAGTTCGGGACGTCACCCGCGGCGGCTTCGCCCTCGGCGGAGCCCAGCGCGGCCTGCAGCGACTCGAGCGAGTCGAAGGCGAGCTCGGCGATGAGGTGGTA
>NZ_JBVPVA010001169.1:0-1572 GCF_055612215.1 Actinomycetospora sp.
GGGAGCGCGAGATGGAGATCGACGGCATTCTGGTCGTGGAGTCCCCCGAGGATCACGGACACTCCTGGCGCTGGGACGATCCGCGCGGGTTCGAATCGGAAATCCTCTGGGACCGCCAGATCGGATACCTGACCCTGGGCACCCGGGTGCCGCCGGGCGGGTGGACGCACAACACCCTCGACGCCTCCCGCTGGGGCCACGCCCGCAACATCATCGAGGCCCGGACCGTCGTCGAGCGCTACATCACCCACGCCGCGGCGAAGCCGGCGTGAGCGCGGGCGCCCCGCCCCGCCCCATGATCATCAGCACGTAGCGCACGTCCGCGCGCTCTCTCGGCTGCGCCCTGTGCCCCTCGCCAGGTGAGGTGGACCCGGGTCGCCCGCGCGCCGCCGCCGTTCCTTGATCATCAGCACCTGACGCAGGGTCGGGCGCCCTCTCGGCTGCGCCCTGTGCCCCTCGCGAGCCGAGGTGGACCTGGTCGCCCGCGCGACTCAGCCGCCCGCGCGCCACTGCCGCCCGCCCCAGCTCCATGATCACGAGCACATGGCGCACGTCGGCACGCCCCACGAGTTGCGCCCAGTGCCCCTCGTCGGCGGGGCTCCCCGGCGCCCTCGACGAGTGAGCCGCCGACTGCGCCCGACTCCGCGCCCCCGCACCCATTGACGCTGCCGAGCACGCCTGCCTACAGTCCGCGCCAATAGATATATCAGTCGTCGAAGTAGTGCGGAGCACGCCGATGTCGCTGACCGTCGCCCACGCGAACAGCCTGCGGGGAGCCGAGGTCCTGTCCCGGCCGCTCGCCGAGGCCGACCCGGAGGTCCACGCCGCGATCGGGCGGGAGACCACGCGGCAGCAGCGCACCCTGGAGATGATCGCGAGCGAGAACGTCGCCCCGGCGGCCGTGCTCAGCGCGCAGGGCTCGGTGCTCACCAACAAGTACGCCGAGGGCTACCCGGGCCGGCGCTACTACGGCGGCTGCGAGCACGTCGACGTGATCGAGCAGCTCGCGATCGACCGGGTGAAGGAGCTGTTCGGTGCGGAGTTCGCCAACGTCCAGCCCCACTCCGGCGCCCAGGCGAACGCCGCCGTCATGGCCGCCCTGCTCTCCCCCGGCGACACCATCCTGGGCCTCGACCTCGCCCACGGCGGCCACCTCACCCACGGGATGCGCCTCAACTTCTCGGGCCGGCTCTACGACGTCGCCGCCTACCACGTCCGCGAGGACGACCACCGCGTCGACATGGAGGAGGTCGCCCGGCTCGCCCACGAGCGCCGCCCGAAGCTGATCATCGCGGGCTGGTCGGCCTACCCGCGCCGGCTCGACTTCGCCGCGTTCCGGCGCATCGCCGACGAGGTCGGGGCGTACCTCATGGTCGACATGGCCCACTTCGCCGGGCTGGTCGCCGCGGGCCTGCACCCCTCCCCCGTGCCGCACGCCCACGTCGTCACCTCGACCACGCACAAGACCCTCGGTGGCCCCCGCGGCGGGTTCGTCCTCGCCACCGCGGACCTGGGCAAGAAGCTCAACTCGAGCGTCTTCCCCGGTCAGCAGGGCGGGCCGCTCGAGCACGT
>NZ_JBVPVA010000011.1:0-6055 GCF_055612215.1 Actinomycetospora sp.
TGCGACTCCGCCCACGCGGACTTCCCGGAGCGCGTCCCCCCGAGGACGAGGGTGCGGACGGCCAGGGTCAGGCCACCGCCTCGCCGACCGCGACGCGCGGGGCGGGCATCCGGAGCTTGCGGATCTGGGTGGCCCGGGTGAAGGCGTACCAGCCGACGGAGAAGCCCTTGACATCCTCGTTCGGGAACTTCGTGCGCACCCGGGCGGTGATCTGGCGGCCCAGCAGCGTGCCCTCGACGACCATCGCGGCGAGCATGCACAGGCAGAGCAGGCTGCCGATGTTCTGCAGGCCCGCGACGGGGACGACGACGGTGATGAAGATCAGCACCACCAGCGGCATGAACAGGCCCATGAGGCGGCGCCGGGAGTCGACGGAGTCCCGGATGAAGGCCTTGACCGGCCCGCGGTCACGGACCGGGAGCACGCGGTCGTCCCCGGCCATCATGCGCTTGCGTCGCTCCGCGGAGGCCTCGCGGTGCTGCCGCTCGGCACGAACCCGCGCGCCAAGATGTCCGCCATCTCGAGGGGCTTCGTCAAGGTGTTCTGCCGGCCGGCGACCGGCGTGGTGATCGGCGGCGTGATCGTGGCGCCGGTCGCCAGCGAGCTGATCCTGCCGCCCGCGACGGCCGTGCAGAAGAACCTCACGGTGGACGACCTCGCCCACACGTTCTCGATCTACCCGCCGTCGCTGTCCGGCTCGGTCGCCGAGGCCGGTCGCCGCCTGATGCAGCACAACAACCTCGACTCTAGGTGGCCTGCGGCCTCCGCGCCGACGACGTCTGGGACAGCACGAGGAACGAGTGCTGTCCCAGAACCGCCGTCTCGGCGCGACGCTAAGCCCAGTCGAACGTCCGCGTGACCGCCTTCCTCCACTCCGCGTAGAGGCGGTCGCGCTCGGCCGGGTCCATCGACGGCTCCCAGACCTTGTCCCGGGCCCAGTTGTCGCGACCTCGTAGACAGGCGGGGGGCCCTCGGAGGGGTTGTGGGCGGTTCGGTCCGCGCGCCGCTCGGGGGGCGCGCCGGGGTGTCGTGTTTTGCTGCTCGGGTGCTGCACGCTTCGCAGTTGTCGATCACCAGCGGGTGGTTCTGCTTATTGGTGGCGGTGGCCGCGCTGCTCACCGTGTGCTTGGTCCCGTGGCGCTGGGACGCCTGGCGGCGGCGTCGGCTTGGTCGCAGCGTCACGGTGTTGGTGGCGGTGGGCGTTGTCGTGCTGGCTTGCGCCGCGGAGGTCAATCGTCTGGGCAGTTTCTACCCCACCCTCGGCACGCTGATCGGCACGTCCTCGGACCCCGCAGGCGGCAGCGACCTCGAAGCTGGGCCGGACGGTGACCGGCTGGCGGCCACCCGAGCGGTCCGGGTTGCTCGCAGCCGCAGCGGCCACGGGACCACGGTGCACCTGACGGTGACCGGGCGGTCGAGTCATCTGATCCGGGATGTTGATGTCTATCTGCCTCCGGGCTACGACGACGCCGATGCCGCGCTGCGCTTCCCGGTGATCGAGTGGTTCCCCGGCTTTCCCGGCGAGCCCCGCGAGGTCACCGCCCTGTTCGGGCTCCCCGGGTTGCTCGACGACGCCATCGACCACGACCGGATGCCCCCGAGTGTGGTCGTGGTCCCTGACACCAACGGCGAGCCCCGACTGAGCCACGACGAGGAGTGCGTTGACGCCGTCGCCGGGGCCGCCGACGATACATTCCTTTCTGCCGACCTCCGCTCCTGGGCGCTGTCGCGGCTGCGGGTCCGCGCCGACCGCCCCGGCTGGGCGCTGGCCGGGTGGTCCACGGGCGGCTACTGCGCGATGAACCTCGCCCTGCGCCACCCCGCCTGGTACGGCACAGCGGCGAGCCAGAGCGGCTACGACGCCACCGCCCAGGACGCCACCACCGGTGAGCTGTTCGCCGGGCGGGAGGATCTGCGTCGGGCGAACAACGTCACTGAGCTGCTGCACTCCCACTCGGTGCCGCTCGGGCTGCTCGTTACGGCGGGCATCGGCGAGCGCGACGAGCAGGACGCCGCCGAGCGCATTCATCTGGCCGTATCCCCGCCGGTCGCGCTGAGCCTGATCACCTTCCCCGGCGGCGGCCACAACACCGACGCCGTACGCGCCCAGCTCCCGACGATCCTCGGCTGGCTGGGCACCCAGCTCCCCGCCCCGATCGCGCCCGACGACCACCCGCTTGGCACGCGCACCGAGCAGTCGAGTGTGCCAGCCTGGAACGCCCCCGGCCCGACCCACACCACCAGCTGAAACGCCCGGTCCTGCCCGGCTGCTCGTCAACGCCCGACGTGACCTCGTACTTCTTGGGTCCAGCGCCCACCGAGGGTGGTTGACGATAAGACGAAACGACGAGCCCGTCCGCGCGCCGCAGCGGGAATGGGGCCGCAGCTCTCTGTAGGGCGCGAGAACTTCGGGCCCCAGGGTCCGGTCATCGGGGTCCGGGGGGTCGGGCAGTGACTAGACCTTCGGTAGGTAGACGTCGTGCCTCCCCCACGTTCCTACTCCGTTGTGATAGCTGTCAGCACGTCGAGGCGCGAGGCCCTGATTGAGGGAAGCAGGGCGGCGATGAGACCGACCAGGACGGCTCCGACGAGTACAGCGGCGACGGTGGCCCAGGGGATGGTTAGGGCGGTGATGCCGTGGGCCCGGAGCGCTCGTTGTCCGGCGACGCCCCAGGCCAGGCCCAGGGCGAGCCCGAGGATGGCGCCGTGGATCGCGATGAGCACGGATTCGAGGCGGACGAGGCGGCGTAGTTGTCGTCGTGAGCTGCCGATGGCTCGTAGGAGGCCGATCTCTCGGGTGCGTTCGATGACCGACAGCGCCAGGGTGTTGATCACTCCGAGGACGGCGATGAGGATGGCCAGTGCGAGCAGCCCGTAGATCAGGTAGAGCACGGTGTCGACCTGCTGGCGGGCCTCATTCCGGTAGTCGGCTTGGCTCTGCAGGCGCACCTGGGGGTAGGTCGCGACGAGCTGGTCGAGCTGGGCACCGACGGCTCGCCGCTCGGCCGCCGGGGCGGTGTTGAGGTAGACGGTAGTGATCGGGGCGGCGGGCACGTAGTGGGCCAGGGTCTCGGTCGAGACCTGGAAGACGCCGCCGTCTTTGCCGCCACCGGTGGGGGGCTTGGTGATGGCCCCGATGGTCAGGGGGGCGTTGCTGCCGCCGGCGAAGGTGAGCTGCAGCGGCGAGCCCACGCTCCAGTGGTTGGCGGTGGCGGTGGTCTCGTCGACAGCGAGTTCGCCCCGGGCCAGTGCCTGGGTCGATCCGGCGCTGTATTGGGGCCGCACCGCTCGGTCGATGGTGGCGACGTCCACGCCGGACAGGGCGAGCTGGAAGCTGTCGACGTGGGCCAGGGCGTAGTGCTGGGTGGTGACGGCATCCACGCCCGGGATGGTCCGGACCCGGTTGATGATGTCGGTGCTGACCGGGGACTGACCGTTGCCGCTGATGACGTAGTCGGCGCCGAAGGTGCTGTTGACCTCGTTGTTGATCGACGTGGTCAGCGAGGCAGCCAGAACGGCGGTGGCCCCGACCAGGGACAGGCCGCCCATGAGGGCGGCGGCGGTGGCGCCGGTGCGGCGGAGGTTGCGCAGGGCGTTGCGTTGACCGAGCCGCCCCACGGCGCCGAAGGCCAGCGGGAAGCCGGCGCCCGCGACGCGCACCACGGCTTCGGCGATCACGGGGGCGAGCACGATGGCGGCGATCAGTGAGCCGATGACGCCCGCGGCGAGGATGAGCCCGGTGATGGTCTTGTCGGTGGAGGTGGTGCCGGCGGCGACCAGGGCGACGACCGCAGCGCACAGCACGACTCCGCCGATGATGCTGCGACGTCCCAACGGTGGAGACGGAGCGGCGATGGCTTCTCGGAGGGCGGCCATCGGGGAGATGCGGGCAGCGCGGCGGGCGGGCAGGTAGGCAGCGATGAGGGTGATACCGACCCCGACGAGGTAGGCCGCCACGACGGGCAGTGGGCCGATCACCAGGGTGGTGGCCGAGAGGTCGACTCCGAAGTTGCCGATCATCGTCTTGAGTGCGGCGGCCAGTCCGATCCCGGCTCCGAGCCCGGCGGTAGCGCCGAGGGCGCCGACGACCAGGCCTTCGATGAGCACTGCCCGGGTGACCTGTCGTTGACTGGCGCCCAGGGCCCGCAGCAGTCCGAGTTCTCGGGTGCGTTGGGCGACCAGCATCGAGAAGGTGTTGAGGATCAAGAAGATGCCGACGAGCACGGCGATGCCGGCGAAGCCGAGCAGGGCGTCGGTGACCACGCTGAGGACGGCGCTGATCTGGCTGGCGCCCGAAGCGGCCTGCTCGTCCTTGGTGGCGATGGCGTAGTTCGGGCCGAGTGCGGCACCGATGTGGGCACGCAGGTCGGTGTCTGGGGTGCCGGGGCGGGCGTCGACAGCGACCGAGGTGAACGTGCCCGGCTTGGCCAGCAGCTGGTTCTGGGCGCTGGCGGTGTCCAGATAGACCATGCTCACGCCTGGGTTGGGGCCAGCGAGGTGGGCCAGGCCGACGAGGTGGACCGGCACTGTGGTCGTCGGGGTGACAACCCGCAGGGCGTCGCCCAGGTGCACGTTGCGCCGGGCAGCGGTGGTGGCGTCGAGGGCGATCTCGCCACTGGTAGCCGGGGGCCGTCCTTCGGTGATCGTCGGGGAGTGCGGAGAGGGGTACCAGCTGTGGGCCAGGGTAGGAGCGCCGCTGGTGGGCCCGACCGCGGTGTTGTGGGCGTCGATGACGGTCGCGTTGGAGACGGTCACATCGCCGTAGGCCGCCCCAACTCCGGCCACACCGGCGACCGAAGACACCGTCGAGGCCGGCATGGTGGGGACCTCGCCCAGCAGGGCCTGGTCTTCCACCTCGGGGGTGAAGGCCAGCTGGGGAGTCACGGTCAGGTCCGGGGTGGTGGCGCTGAACAGACGGCTGAAGCTGGCATCTATGGTGTCGCAGAAGACCAGGGTGCCGCTGATGAAGGCGACCCCGAGCACGATCGACAGCGCCGACATCACCAGCCGGGCCTTGTGGCTGGCGAGGCTGCGCAGGCTGACACGGAACACCGTCGCTCAGCCCCTCGTCCCGATCCGCTCGAAGCTCTTCATGGCCTCGAGGATCGTGTCGGCAGTGGGTGAGGAGAGGTCGTCGACGACCTGGCCGTCGGCGAGGAACACCGCCCGGTCGGTGTGCGCGGCCGCGACGGGGTCATGGGTGACCATGACGATGCTCTGGCCGAGCTCGTGCACGCACCGGCGCAGCAGCTCGAGCACATCGGTGGCGGTGCGGGAGTCGAGGTTGCCGGTGGGCTCGTCGGCAAAGATCACCGACGGTCGCCCGGCCAACGCCCGGGCCACGGCCACCCGCTGCTGCTGGCCGCCGGAGAGTTCGCCGGGGCGATGCCCGAGGCGGGAGCGTAGGTCGACGGTGTCGATGATCTGGTCCAGCCAGGCAGGCTCGAGCGACCGTCCGGCGATGTCGGCGGGCAGGGTGATGTTCTCCTGCGCGGTGAGGGTGGGCAGCAGGTTGTAGGACTGGAAGATGAACCCGACGTGGTCGCGACGCAGCCGGGTGAGCGCCTTGTCCTTCAGGGCGGTGATCTCGGCGCTGCCGATGAACACCCGGCCGGAGCTGGGGGTATCGAGGCCTGCCATGCAGTGCATCAGCGTCGACTTGCCCGAGCCCGATGGGCCCATGATGGCGGCGAACTGGCCGGTGGCGAAGCTGATGTCGACCCCGTCGAGGGCGACCACTCGGGCGTCACCGGAGCCGTAGACCTAGGTCAGCTCCTCGGCCGAGCCGTACCCTCCTCGCCCGGCCTGCTCGGGTGGTCCTCGCTCGTCTGCTCCGCACTGGTCACGGTCTGCCTTTCCGCTTCGGTGACCCGGCCGCCCGCCAAACTACTACTTCAGCGATAGTAGTAAGGGTAGGGGTGGTGGGTCCCGATGCGGGCGGCGCCGGCCAGGGCGGCGGCCAGCGCGATCAGCACGCCCAGACCCGCGAACCCGCTGGCGAGACCGACGCCGGCCCCGAGGGCGCCGACCACGAGCGGGCCGCCGGCGTCACCAA
>NZ_JBVPVA010000081.1:0-9300 GCF_055612215.1 Actinomycetospora sp.
CCACCAGCGGCGCTTCTACGGGATCGAGCTCGACCCGGCGTCGCAGGTCGTGGTGTGCGCGGGCGCCTCGGAGGCGCTCTCGTCGGCGCTGATGGCCCTCGTCGCGCCCGGCGACGAGGTGATCGCGCTCGAGCCGTTCTACGACCTCTACGCCGCCACCGGCGCCCTCATCGGCGCGTCGCTGGTGCCGGTGCGCATCTCGGCGCCGGACTACCGGCTCGACCCCGAGCTGCTGGCGGCCGCCGTGACCGACCGGACGACGGCCATCCTGCTCAACTCCCCGCACAACCCGACGGGCGCGGTCCTCTCGCACGCCGAGCTGGAGGCGGTGGCCGCCGTCGCCCGGCAGCACGACCTCCTGGTGATCACCGACGAGGTCTACGAGCACCTGCTCTTCGACGACGAGGTCCACATCCCGATCTCGACGCTGCCGGGCATGGCGGAGCGGACCGTCACGGTCTCGTCGGCCGGCAAGACGTTCTCGGTCACCGGCTGGAAGATCGGCTGGGCGACGGGGCCGGCCGAGCTGATCGAGCGCGTGCTGAACGTCAAGCAGTGGTTCTCGTTCGCCTCCGGGACCCCGCTGCAGCACGCGGTCGCGGTGGGGCTCGGGCTGCCCGACGAGCGGTTCGCGCTGCTCGGCCGCGACCTGCAGGCCAAGCGCGACCTGCTCACCGAGGGCCTGCGCGACCTGGGCATGGAGGTCTACCACTCGAAGGCGACCTACTTCGTCACCGCCGACATCTCCCCGCTCGGCGAGACCGACTCGCTGGCGTTCTGCCGGTCGCTGCCGGCGCGCGTCGGGGTCGCGGCGGTGCCGAACCAGGTGTTCCACGCGTCGCCCGTGGGCGTCGAGACCCAGGTCCGGTTCGCCTGCTGCAAGCGCGACGAGGTCCTCGCCGACGCGTTGCTGCGGCTGCGCAAGCTCTGAGGCGACGCGCCGCGACCCCTCCTCCCCACCTGTGTGGGGGCGGTCTAGTGTTCTCGTCTCCGGCTCGGCCGGCGACCCCGAAGGTGGCCCGTGGTCCTGCGCATCGCTGTTCCTGACCGTGGTGTGGTGGCCGATGCCGCCCGATCGCTGCTCGACGCCACCGGCTACGGCACCTCCCCGGCGAGCCTGCTCGCCGCGCCCGCCCTGCTCGGCGCCCCGGTCAAGGTCTTCGCGCTGCCCGAGCGGGACATCCCGATGTACGCGGCCGAGGGCGGCCTGCACCTCGCGGTGACCGGGTCGCTGTCCGTCGACGAGGCGTCCGTGTCGGTCCCGGTCGCACTGGAGCTCGACGTGGGCGCCCACGAGCTGACCTTGTTCAGCTCCGAGCCCCGGGTCCGCACCGAGGGCGACCTGCACGGCGCCCGGGTCGCGACGCCGTTGCCGAACCTGGTCCGCCGCCACCTCGCGACCGCGACGATCGCGGCCCGTCGGGTCGTCCCCCTCGACCCGGTGGAGCACGCCGTCGTGCTCGGCATCGCCGACGCCGTGGCCGCGGTCGTCGACTGCCGGACGGACCTGTCCGGGCCGATGCGCGCGATGCGCCGGCTCGGCACGGTCCGGACCGGCCACCTCGTCGTCGTCGAGGGACGCGCACCCCGCGACGACGTGACGCGCCTGGTCAGGACCCAGGTGCTCGCCCGGCTGCGCGCCGCCGGGACGGCGTCCGCGACCGCCCTGCTCCAGTACGACTGCCCCAGCGGGCTGGTCGAGCAGACCACCGGGCTCGTCGACCCCGGGCGTCCGCCCGAGGTCCACCCGCTGACGTCGGGGTGGAGCACCGTGCGGCTCTCGGTCGAGCGGGACCGCACCGAGGGCATCGTCGAGCGGCTCCTCGACCTCGGCTGCCGCGAGGTGATCACGTTCGTGCCGCGGGACCACCGGGTCGGGCACCGCACGCACGGGGAGGGCGGGCGCGGGTCGGGCGCGGAGTCGCTGCCCTCGCCGCGGGGCCTCCCGCCCGAGGTGGCCGAGGCGGCGCCCGGCCGTCCGGCCGTGCGCCCCGACCGGGCCTGGACGCGGAGCCCGTCCGCCGCGCGGGGGCGGTGAGCGGGATCCCGCGACACCTCCCGGGGCTAGCGTGCGGGGGTGGACGGTCGTGTGGTCGTGGTCGGCGGCGGACCGGGTGGGGTGCTGCTGACCTACCTGCTCGCCCGGGGTGGCGTCGCGGTGACGTTGCTCGAGGCCCGGCGCGACTTCGCGCGGCGCTTCCGGGGCGACACCCTCGCGCCCGGGGTGCTCGAGTACCTCGACGACCTCGGGCTCGCGCGTGACCTGCTCGCGGAGGTCCCGCACACCCGGTCCGAGATGTTCCGCTGGCACACCCCGGCGAAGACCTACGACCTCGTGGACTACCGCGGCGCCAGCCGCCGGTTCCCGTTCTTCGCGCTCATCCCGCAGGCCCGGTTCCTGCCCTGGCTCGCGGCGCGGGCCGAGGCGTTCGGGGCCCAGGTGTGCCTGGGCGCACGGTTCTCGGCGCTGGTGCGGTCCGGGGGCGACGACGACGGCGAGGGTCGCGTGGTCGGTGTCGAGTACACCGTCGACGCGGTGACCCACCGGCTCGACGCGGCCCTCGTCGTCGGGTCGGACGGGCGGTCGTCGAAGGTCCGGGCCGCGGCGGGGATCACGGCGACGGAGCTGGGCGCGAGCCTCGATCTGCTGTGGTTCGCCGTCGAGCGCCGCGACGACGACCCGGCGTACTCCGGGCTCGACCTGTTCGCCCGCCCGGGCGGCACGATCGCGCTGCTCGACCAGGGCGCCGGCGAGTGGCAGGTGGGCTGGTCGATCCCGGCGGGCACGTACCCGGCGGTGCGCGAGGGCGGCGTCGGGCCGCTCGTGGACGCCGTGGCGTCGGTGCTGCCGTGGCTCGCGCCGCGGCTGCGGACCGCGCTGACGTCGGTGAACGACCTGACGCTGCTGCCGGTGCGGATCACGACCGTCGACTCGTGGTCGCGGCCGGGGGTGGTGCTGCTCGGGGACGCCGCGCACGTGGTGTCGCCGGTCGGCGGCAACGGGATCAACCTGGCGCTCGCCGACGCGGCCGAGCTCGCCAACCAGCTGGTGGGTCCGCTGCGTGCGGGCGCCGGTCCCGAGGAGGTGGACGCGGCCGCGGCGCGGCTCGAGGCGGTGCGCCGGCCCGACGTCGAGGCCGAGCAGCGCCGGCAGGTGCGCACCGAGCAGGCGGCGGCGAAGCGCAACGCGTCCGGGGTGGTGGGCCCGCCGACGGCGCTGCGGGTGCTCTCGGCGATCCCGGGGTTCTCGCGGCTGGCCGGGCGGCGGGTCGGGGTGCGGGTGCCCGCCCCGGTGCCGGAGATCGCTTCGGGCTGACGCCCTCGTGCGGGGTCAGCCCAACCCGACCGCGGCCGCCCCGTGCGTCGGCTCGCCGCCGCGCAGCGTGGCCACCACCTCGGTGGTCCCGATCCGGTCGGCCTCGACGCGGGTGACGTCGTCGCCGAGCACCACGAGGTCGGCCAGCATCCCGGGGGCGAGGGTGCCGCGGCGGTCCTCGTCGCCGGCGATCCAGGCGGTGTCGACGGTCAGCGAGCGCAGCGCGGTCACCGCGTCCACGCGCTCGTCGGGACCGATCGTGCGTCCCGACGAGGTGCGCCGCTGCACCATCCCCTGCATCGTGCGCAGCGGGTGGCCGTCCCCGACGCACGGCCGGTCCGACGACGCGGGGACCCGCACCCCGGCCCGCAGGAACGACGCGTGCCGGTAGAGCAGGTCCGCGCGCTGCTCGCCGACCGCGGCGAGCATCGAGTCGCCGATCTCGTACAGGAAGCGGGCCTGCGGCACGGGCGTGACGCCCAGGGCGGCGAAGCGCACCACCTCGGCGTCGGAGACCACCCCGGCGTGCTCGACGCGGTGGCGCACCTCGGGGCGCGGGAGCCGCGCCTGCGCGTCGGCGAACGCGTCGAGCGCGGCCGCCACCGCCCGGTCGCCGATGGCGTGGGCGGCCACCGTCCACCCCGCGAGGTGGGCGCCGACGACCACGTGGTGCATGTGCGCCGGGTCGTCCTGGTAGTAGCCGGCGTGGTCGCGGTCGTGGAACGGCTCGCTCATCGCCGCGGTGCGGGAGCTGAGCGCGCCGTCAAGGAAGATCTTCATGGGGCCGAGGCGGAGGTCGTCGTCACCGAGGCCGGTGCGCATACCGAGGTCGAGCCCGACCCCGTCCCCGCCGGGCAGCGCGTGCAGGGCGGCGTCGACGGGCATGACGACGACCCGCTGGAGCAGCGCCCCCCGCTCGCGGGCCTGCTGGTAGGCGGCGAGCTCGCGGGGCGTGCGCCCGATGAAGCCGCCCGCGATCCCGCACTCGGTGACGTGGGTGAGCCCCTGCGCGGCGTAGACCCGGGAGGCCCGGGCCAGCGCCTCGGCGACGTCCTCCACCGCGAACGGGCGCAGCAGGTCCGCGAGCAACGGCTGCGCGGCCTCCTCGACGACGCCGGTGGGGACGCCGTTGTCGTCGAGCACCACCTTCCCGCCCTCGGGCACCGCGGCCCGGCCGCGGCGACCGGACGCGTCGAGGATCCCGGCCCGACGCAGCGCCTCGGTCGACCCCGCGCTCACGTGCCCCGACCGGTGCTGGAGCCGCACCGGCCGCCCGCCCGCCGCGCGGTCGAGCGCCGCGTGGTGCGGGGACCCGCCGAGGACGACGTCGTCGTAGCCGGCGCCGGTGACGAACGCGTCGGGCGGCAGGTCCGCGGCCCGGACGGCGATGGCGTCGTAGACCTCGTCCAGGGTGCGCAGGACCGAGAGGTCGATCTCGGCGAGGGTCTGGCCGAACCACGCCATGTGGTTGTGCGCGTCGCCGAGACCGGGCACGACGGTGGCGCCGCCGCACCCCGCGGTGCGCCGTGCCGTGAGCCCGGCCGGGAGCGCGCCGTCCTCGAGGACCGCGAGCACGCGCCCCTGGTGGATCGCGAGCCCCCGAGCGCGGGGGCCGGTGCCCTCGCCGTCGAGGGTGAGCACGTCCGCGTCGGTGACGTGGAGATCGATCTGCACGGCGGCCTCCGGGATCGGACATGCGCGAGGGGAACCCTCGGCCGTTCTAGCCGACCGGGGGTTCCCCTCGCGCGGGGGACCGGCTCAGCCGCGGCGGCGCACCGTCGCCAGCAGCGCCCCGACCCCGACGACGACGGCCGCTCCCGCGAGGACCCACCGGGGGTCGACCGCGGCGAGCGTGGCGGGCGCGACGACGGCGAGCACCGCCACCGCGAGGCAGACCAGCCCGACGAGCAGCGCCAGCGGGTCGAACCGCCGCCGCGGGGGAGTCTCGGGCCGGGCGGTGGCCAGGCCCGCGTCGGCGTGGACGGTGTAGGGCGAGTCGGGAGTGTGCCAGGAGGTGGGACCGCCGGTGTCAGCCACGCTGCACCGCCACGTCGCCCGCGCCGCTGTGCAGGGCCAGGTCGATGACGGGCCCGCCGGGGCCGTCGGGGCCGAGGTCGACCCGGCCGGCCACGGCGGAGGTCGCGCCGAGGCAGTCGACGTCGCCGATCCCGGTGTCACAGCTCATGGTCACGTCGGCGGTGGCGGGGACCTTCACGGTGACGTCCCCCGCGCCGCTCTGGAGCGTCGTACGGACCGGCGGTGCCCCCGGGGCGACGGCGAGCCGGGTCAGGTCGAGGTCGATGTCCCCGAATCCGGTGCGGTACTGCGGGGCGACCATCGCGGGCACCGTCGGCGCCTGCGTCACGTCCCCGCCGCCGCGCTCGACGGCGTTGCCCGGCCCGGTCCAAGGAGCGGTGAAGCCGGGCTGGGTGACGGCGAGCGAGCCCAGCACCGTGAGGATGACCAGCGGGACCGCCGCCACCACGAGGCCGCGGCGCGGGCGTCGCGGGGCGATCGACCCCACGACGAGCCCGAGCCCGACGACGGCGAGCGCGGCGGCCGGGATCCACACCGGGCTCGCGCCGGGCAGCTCGACGAGCAGGGCGGCCCCCGCGAGGCCGGCCGCGACGAGCGCCAGCGCGAGCGTCACCGGGGTGAGCACCGAGCGCGGGCCCCGCACCGGGGCCGGCTCGGCGGCCCGCGGCCGGGGCTCGGCGGGCAGGCTCCACCCGCGGGGTGCCGCGCCCAGCGGGTCCCAGTCGACCGGGCCGTCGTCGTCGGCCCAGGCCCCGGCCGGGGGCGCCGACCCGGCCCACGCGGGCCACGGGGCGCCCTCGGCGGCCGGCGTGCCCGCCACGCCGAGCTCCGCCCGGGCGGTGTGCACCAGGTACAGCGCGACGCCGGCGAGGGCGAGCGCGACGAGCGTGACGACCCGCCCGGAGAACGCGGGGATCAGCGTCCCGGCGGCGACGATCACCGTCGCGACCACGACGAGCGTGGGCGGTCCCGGTCGGCGCCCGGGGCCCCGCCCGCCCGCCGCGCGGTCCCGCCGCGGCGGATCGGCCGGGTCCGGGGGCAGGACGAGCCAGCCGAGCAGGTAGAGCAGCAGCCCGCCGCCGACGATCGCCCAGACGACGAACGCCACCCGCACGAGCGTCGGGTCCACGTCGTAGCGGCGGGCGATCGCGCCGGCGACCCCCGCGATCCTGCTCTCCTCGCCACGGCGCGCCGGCCGTGTCTCCCAGGCCGACCGCGTGACCCCCGCGATGTCGGTCCCCGCCCGTGCGCGGTCCCCGCGCTGTGTCCCGGTCGGCCCGCTCATGGGCTCCATCCTCTCCGTCCGGGCGGCACCCGTGGGGCGCCGTCCGCCGATCCCGTCCTCGGCGCGTGGGGCGCCGACTGCGATCGAGCGTCACGGACGGCACGGCTCGGGGCGTCCGGGTGTCCCCGGGTCTTCGCCTCCGGGGACCCCCGGTTTTCCCGGGGTGCGCGACCGGTGGATCCCGAGGCCCGACGGCCCGCGGACGTGTGACGATGGCTCCCGTGACCGCCCCGGAGCCGCTGCGCGCCGCGGGGTCGGGCGACGCCGCGGAGGCGCCCGACCCCGCGCACCGGGTGCTGCGCCACCGGCGCGGCGCGGTCGTCGCGGGCGTGGCCGGCGGGGTGGCCGACCACCTGGGCGTGCCGGTGCTGCGGGTCCGCGTCGTGCTCACCGTGCTCTGCGCGCTGGGCGGCGCCGGGGTGCTCGCCTACGGCGGCCTCTGGGCCTTCTGCCCGCTGGAACCGGCCGGCACCGAGCGCGAGGTCGACGACCGCGACCGCCTGCGGGGCTACGGGCTCGTCGCGCTCGGGCTCGCGCTCGCCCTGGTGCTCTCGGCCGTCGGCGAGCAGGTGTCCGGCTGGGTGCTGGGCCCCCTCGGCATCGCCCTGGTCGGGGCCGCGGTGGTGTGGCGCGAGGCCGACGGGGACACCGACGGCGCCCGGGCCGGGCGCCGCGGCCGACCCCGGATCGTCTCCGGGCGCGGTGGCGTGTTCCGGGCCGTGCTCGGCGTCGTGCTCGTCGCCGGCGGGATCGTGGTGTTCCTGTTCGCCAGCGTCAGCCCGGCGGTGGGCAGTGGCACGCTGGGGGCGGTCCAGTTCGGGCTGCTCGCCGCCACGGCGACGCTCGTCGGGGTCGTCGTGCTCACCGTCCCGTGGTGGATGCGCCTCGCCCGCGAGCTGACCGCCGAGCGCCGCGAGCGCATCCGCTCCGAGGAACGCGCCGAGATCGCCGCCCACCTGCACGACTCGGTGCTGCAGACCCTCGCGCTGATCCAGCGCCACACCGAGGGCGGCGACGAGGACTCGGCGGCGGTCCGCGAGGTCCGCCGCCTCGCCCGGCGCCAGGAGCGGGAGCTGCGGGAGTGGCTCTACGGCGAGCGCGAGCGCCCCGCGGGACCGGAGGACGCCGTCGAGGACCCGGAGCACCGCTGCTTCGCGGCGGCCCTGCGCGCCGCGGCCGGGGAGGTCGAGGACGCCTTCGCGGTGACCGTGGCGCCCGTCGTCGTCGGGGACGCCGGGCACGACCCGCGCACCGCCGCGCTCGTCGCCGCCGCCCGCGAGGCGATGGTCAACGCCGCCAAGCACGCCGGGGTGGAGGAGATCAGCGTCTACGCCGAGGTCGACGACCCCGGGGACGCCCCGGGCACCGTCGCCGTGTTCGTCCGGGACCGCGGCTGCGGGTTCGACCCGGAGGCCGTGCCCGACGACCGCCACGGTCTCGCCGACTCGATCCGGGCCCGCGTCGAGCGCCAGGGCGGCACGGTGCGGGTCCGCACCACGCCCGGGGAGGGCACCGAGGTGGCCCTCACGCTGCCCCGGGCCGCGCCCGCCCCCGAGACCGCCGAACGCACGACGAGCGAGGTCGCATGAGTACCGGGACCGCCCCGACCGACGAGCCGGTGCGCGTGTTCGTCGTCGACGACCACGCGCTGTTCCGCCGCGGCGTGCGGGCCGAGCTGGAGGGCCCGGGCGCGGCGGGGGTGACCGTCGTCGGCGAGGCCGGCTCGGTCGGCGAGGCGGTCGCGGGCATCGGGCACTACCGCCCCGACGTCGTGCTCCTCGACGTCCACATGCCCGAGGGCGGCGGGGCGGCGGTGCTGGCGCGGACGCGGGTCGAGTACCCCGACGTCGTGTTCCTCGCGCTCTCGGTGTCCGACGCGGCCGAGGACGTCATCTCGGTGATCCGGGCCGGCGCCCGCGGCTACGTCACCAAGACGATCTCGGGGCGGGACCTCGCCGACGCCGTACGACGGGTGCGGGCGGGTGACCCGGTGTTCAGCCCGCGGCTCGCGGGCTTCGTCCTCGACGCGTTCGCCGACCGGCCCGGCGCGGCGCCGCCGGTGGACCCCGAGGTCGACCAGCTCACCCGCCGGGAGCGCGACGTGCTGCGGCTGCTCGCGCGAGGCTACGCGTACAAGGAGATCGCGGCCGAGCTGGTCATCTCCGTCAAGACCGTCGAGACCCACGTGTCGAGCGTGCTGCGGAAGACGCAGTCGTCGAACCGCCACGAGCTCTCGCGCTGGGCGTCGGACCGGCGGCTCGTGTAGGTGGCCTCCGGCCCTGTGAGCACTTTCGGGTGCTATAGCCCCGGAAAGTGCTCACAGGCGCGGAGCGCACCTATGACGGCAGCGGCTGGTCGGAGTCGATCAACCAGGCGCCGTTGCTGCCCTGGATCATGCCGAGCTCGTGGGTCTCCCGGACCGGCGCGCGGCCCTGCGGGAAGAAGAGCAGTGAGGCGCGGACCCGGTCGTCGGCGACCGCCGTCGCCCCGGTGACCTGCACCGCCGAGATCGTCGACCAGAACCCCTCGTAGGCGGCGTAGCCGCCGGACGACCGCTGCTGGTCCGGGCCCAGCCGCGCCCACCCGGCGGCGGGGTTGCCGGGGACGATGCCGTAGTAGTCCTGCACCGCCGCCACCATCGCCGCGTTCGGGTCGGCGGGGG
>NZ_JBVPVA010000715.1:0-1467 GCF_055612215.1 Actinomycetospora sp.
CCGGTCGCGGCGCCGCTGATCGCCTGGCTGCGCGAGACCGCCGACGCCCTCGAGGCACCTGGGCCCGGCGTGCCGACCTCCGCGGCCGCGGCCTCCGAACTCGCGTCGTCCGTTCTCGATGCCCGTCCCGCGCGTGCCGACCCGGAGGCCGGCGACACCGCCTGAGCGGGCACCCGGCCGGCTCGAGGGACCGGGTCGGGTCGTGGAGCCCGCGGCTGCCCACGACCGGCATGTCGGCCGAGCTCTGGGGGTGGGCCCACGTCGTCACCGCGTGCCGCTCGGCGGGCTCGTCGAATCGTCCACTCCGCTCCTTGGGTTCGGGTCCCGCGCGCCTTACTGGACGACTCACCCCCACCTCGTGCTCCCGGAGGGAACGCCCATGAGCAGCGTGCAGGTCAGCCCGAGCGACACCACGCAGGACCGGCGAACGGCGATGGCGCTGGAGGTCGTCGTCATCCCGGTCTCGGACGTGGACCGGGCGTTGGCCTTCTACGACGGCCGCCTGGGGTGGCGGCTCGACGCCGACGTCACCACCGGGCCGGACTTCCGGGTGGTGCAGCTGACCCCGCCGGGCTCGGCGTGCTCGATCATCTTCGGCAACGGGGTCACCTCCGCCGCACCGGGGTCCGTGCAAGGTCTGCACCTCGTCGTGGGCGACCTCGACGCCGCCCGCCGGGAGCTGGTCGAGCGCGGCGTGGCGGTCGGCGAGCCGTTCCACGACGCCGGCGGGGTGTTCCACCACGCAGGCGGTGACGCGCTGCAACGCGGGCCCGACCCGGCGGGGCGCAGCTACGGCTCGTTCGCCTCCTTCGACGACCCGGACGGCAACCGCTGGTTCCTCCAGGAGATCCAGGTCCGGCTCCCGGGCCGCTGACCGGCACCCTCGACGAACGGGGACAGACATGGACGTCACGACGCTGGCGGCGCTGCTGCGGGAGACCGAGGAGCGGCACGGTCGGTACGAGCCGATCGCGCCCGCTCATCAGTGGTCGGACCGGTACGCCGCCTTCATCGTCGCGCGCCAGGACGGCCTTGAGGCCGACTCCGCAGCGGACCGCGCCGGCCGGTACACCGAAGCGGTGCGCGCGTGAGCCGCGACTACGACGCGATCGTGCTGGGCGGCGGCTCCCCCGGTGAGCATTGCGCCGGTGAGCTCGCCGACGGCGGCCTCCGCGTCGCCCTGGTCGAGCGGGAGCTGGTCGGCGGCGAGTGCTCCTACTGGGCCTGCATCCCGTCGAAGACCCTGCTGCGCCCCGGGGAGGCCGTCCACGGCGCCCGGGAGGCCGCCGCGTCGGCCGGGATCGACGTGCTGGCGGCCCTGGCCTGGCGGGACTACATGGTCTCCGACCACACCGACACCGGCCAGGAGACCTACCTGGCCGGGAAGGGAATCGACCTGCTCCGCGGCACCGGCCGACTGGCCGGCACAGGAGTGGTCGAGGTCGACGGGGTGCGCCACACGGCCGA
>NZ_JBVPVA010000195.1:0-1855 GCF_055612215.1 Actinomycetospora sp.
CGCTCCCCCCGGCCCGCCGCGCGCCGGCGCTCCCTGGTCCTGCTCGCCGCGGTGCTCGCGCTCGTGGCGCTGCTCGGCACCGGGTGCGTGCGCGTGCGGGCCGGCCTCGCGGTGTCCCCGCAGGACACGGTGTCGGGGACGATCGACGTCGGGACCCCCGACGGGGCCCCGGGCGGCAACGGCCCGCCGCTGCAGGTGCCCTCGGACCTGTCCGGCGACGTCACGGTCACCCGCTACGACCAGGACGGCTACGTCGGCTCGCACCTGGCGTTCGAGGACCTGAGCTTCGACGACGTCTCGCGCCTGCTCCCGCAGATCAGCCCGACGACGTCGTCGGCGATCCGGTTGCAGCTGCGCCGCGCGGGCGACCGCGTGATCCTCTCGGGCCAGGTCGACCTGACCCGCGTGTCGCCGGAGAGCGCCGACGTCCAGCTCAAGATGGCGTTCCCCGGCCCGGTCCGCCAGACCGACGGCACCGTCTCGCAGGGCGTCGTCTCGTGGACGTTCACTCCCGGCGAGGTCGGCGAGGTCAACGCCGTGGCCGAGTACCCGGACCCCAACGCGCCGTCCTGGGTGAGCTGGGCGCTGCTGCTGGTCGCGGTCGTGCTGGTGGCCGCGGGCGTGGTGTTCGCCCTCGCCGCGGCCACCCGCCCCCGGACCGACCGCCGGGCCCGCCGCTGAGGCCGACGGCACCCCGTCAGGACGCGGGCTGGGCCGCGACGCCGAGGCGCTGCACCACGTCCACGACGGCGGGGTGCCGGTTCATGCTGATGTAGTGGATGTTGCCGACGCCCTCGTCGTACATCCGCTGCGAGAGCTCGACGCACAGGTCGATGCCCGCCTCGCGGAAGGAGGGGGCGTCGTCGACCAGCGGCTCGAGGCGCTCGACCATCGCCTGCGGCAGCGCGGAGCCCGAGAAGTCCGCGCCGCGCTCCATCGCCTTCGGGTTCGTGATCGGCATGAGGCCCGGCATGATCGGGATCTCGCAGCCGGCGGCGGCGATGCGGTCGCGCATCCGCAGGAACTGCTCGGCGTCGTAGAACATCTGGGTGATGGCGAACTCCGCGCCCGCCTTCACCTTCTGCACGAAGAAACGGGTGTCCATGTCCTCGTCGACCGAGCGCGGGTGCAGGTAGGGAAACGCCGCCACGCCCACGCAGAACGACCCGAGGCGCCGGACCATGTGCACCAGTTCCTCGGTGTACTGCAGGCCCGCCGGGTGCGGGACCCACTCGGCGTCCTTGTCGTTCGGCGGGTCGCCCCGGATCGCGAGCACGTTGGAGATGCCCGCCTCGGCGTAGGAGCCGATCACGTGGCGGAGGTCCTCCATCGAGGCGTCCACCGCCGTGAGGTGCGCCATCGCGGTGAGCGTGGTGTCGGTGGCGATCCGGCCCGTCGTGCGCACCGTGCGGTCGCGGCTCGAGCCACCGGCCCCGTAGGTCACCGAGACGAACGCGGGATCGAGCGGCTCGAGTGACCGGATCGTGTTCCACAGGGTCCGCTCGCCCTCGTCGTTCTTGGGCGGGAAGAACTCCACCGAGAAGGTCGGCGTCCCACGCTGGATGCGTTCCGTGACAGTGGCCATTCGGTGACCATACGCAGTCGGCGGGCCGCCCGGGAGCACTCGTGTGACGCCCGACGCCCCGTTCAGCGCCCATCCGGCCGGTTCATCCGGAGGTGCCTACCCTCTACCTGGCGGCCCGGCGAGAGGAGCACGGATGACCGTTGGTCGGACGCTCGAGATCCCGGGCGGCCCCCTGATCTGGGACGACCCGGCGGAGGTCCAGGCCACCGTCGACGCCGACCTGCCCACGGCCGTCACCGACGCACTGCGCCGGTTCCTGGACGCGCGCCG
>NZ_JBVPVA010000227.1:0-4073 GCF_055612215.1 Actinomycetospora sp.
CTCGACGCCTTCGAGGCGGGCCGCAGCCATCCCGTCCCGCTGATCATCGGCACCAACGACACCGAGGGCCGGCTCTTCGAGCTCCCCGGGCTGCGGCTCGATCTGCTGGTGTCCGACGAGCGCGCCGACGCCCTGTTCGCCGCGACCCAGCCTGAGCTGGGCGAGCAGGTCCTCGCCGCCTACCGCGGCACGCCCCACCGCAAGGACCTCGGCGGCGACTACATGTTCTGGTACCCGTCCGTGCAGGTCAGGGAGGCGCACGCCGCGGCGGGGAACCCGGTGTACGCCTATCGCTACGACCTCGCGCCGCGGCTGCTGCGCTGGGCGGGCCTGCGCGCGACCCACGCCAGCGAGCTCTACCCGGTGTTCGGGATGGCGGACTCGCGCGTCGGGAAGATCCTGACGATCCTGGGCGGCCGGCGCGCACTGCGGGGGGCGTCGGAGCGGATGCAGCGTGCGTGGACGTCGTTCGCCCACCACGGGGCGCCCGACGGGTTCTGGCCGCGGTACACGGCCGAGACCCGGCTGACCCGGATCGTCGACGCCACCGACCGCGTCGAGAGCGACCCGCGCCGCGAACGCCGGCTCGCCTGGCAGGGGTTCCGCGGGTACCGCTGAGGGCTGCTCGGTCGTTCTGAGCGAAGGGCACCTTCGGTCGGGTAGAGCGGCCAGAGGTGCCCCTCGCCGGAACCGCGGCCGGCCCGTCGTTCTGAGCGAAGGGCACCTTCGGTCGGGTAGAGCGGCCAGGGGCGCCCCTCGCCGGACGCACCCGCAGTGCTGCCAGGGTGGGCGGCGTGGACGAGGGACGACCGCTCCGGCCCGACGACGTGGCGGCTCGGCTGGACGCGGGCGACCCCGTCGAGGACGCCGACCTGACCGGCCTGGACCTGCGCGCACTGCTCGCCGGCCGGCGCGACCCCGTGCTGCGCCGCTGCTCGGCCACAGAGCCGGACCTCCACGGAGTCGACCTCACCGGGCTGACCCTCGACGCCTGCCGCTTCCCCGGCGCCGACCTGCGCGGAGCCACCCTCGACGGCGTCCGGGTCCGCCGTGGGTCGCTGGTCGGTGCCGAGCTCGTCGACGCCGACCTGACCGACGCGGTCTTCGAGGCCACCGACCTCTCCCGCATCCGGCTGACCGGCGCATTGCTCACCGAGACCCGGTTCACCGACTGCCGCATGATCGGCGCCGACCTCTCCGGCCTGCGCGGCCTCGCCGTCACCTACCGGCTCGACGGCTCGAACCTCGGCCTCGCCAACCTGCAGGACGTGGCCTGGCGCGCGGTGACCCTGCGCGGCCTCGACCTCTCCGAGGCCGACCTCCGGGGCGCCGACCTGCGCGACGCCACGCTGCTCGACTGCACCCTGCGCGACGTCGACCTCGCCCACACCCGACTGGCCGGCGCGGACCTGCGCGGCGCCGACCTCGGCGAGCTCACCGAGGACGCGCCGCGGACCCTGCGGGGCGCGATCGTCAGCGAGGCGCAGGCCGCCGACGTGTGCCGAGCCCTGGGCCTCGTCGTCTCCTGACCCGACCCGGGTCGGACCCGTTGACGCGCCACTTGTTTTTTGCAAGTGTGAGCAGCGTCCAGAACGGACCCACGAGAGGACCGAGATGCCCACGATGTTCGTCAACCTGCCGGTGACCGACCTGGAGCGGGCGAAGGCCTTCTACACGGCGGTCGGGTTCACCATCAATCCGCAGTTCTCGGACCACAACGTCGCCTGCGTCGTCGTCGAGGACGGCCACAACTACTTCATGATCCACACGCGCGAGTACTTCCAGACCATGACCGAGCTGCCGATCGGCGACCCGGCGAAGAACCCCTCCGCGGCGACCACGATCTTCCTCGACAGCCGGGAGGAGGTCGACGTCGCGGTGGCCGCCGGCGTCGCGGCGGGCGGCGCCGAGCCGAGTGCCCCCGCGGACTACGGCTTCATGTACCAGCGCCCGCTCACCGACCCGGACGGCAACGTGATCGACTTCGGCTGGATGGACCCGGTCGCCGCCGAGCAGGGCCCCGAGGCCTTCGCGAGCCAGCAGGGCTGAGGACCGGGTTCCGATGGCCCCGCGGGAGTACGGGCAGTACGACGGCGTCACGCGGGCGCTGGAGCTCGTCGGCGAGCGCTGGGCGATGCTCATCGTCCGCGACCTGCTCGTCGGGCCCCGCCGCAACGGGGAACTCGCCGCGGGTCTGCCCCGCATCCCGAGCAACATCCTGGCGGCGCGGCTCAAGGAACTGCAGGCCGCCGGGGTCATCCGTCGGGCGCCCCGCTCGCGCATCATCATCTACGAGCTGACGCCCTACGGCCGCGAGCTCGAGCCGGTCGTCCTCGCGCTGAGCGCCTGGGGCTTCAAGGCCCTGGGCGACCCGAGGGAGGAGCAGATCATCACCCCGGACGGGATGACCGTGGCCCTGCGCACCGCGTTCCGGCCGCAGGTGGCGGCGGGCCTTCCCACCACCGCCTACGGGGCGCGCATCGGTCCCGCCGAGCTGCGCATCCGCGTGGAGGGCACCACCCTCGACGTGACCCGGGAGGACGGACCGGTCGACCTCGCCTTCGCGTCGGGTCCGGGGATCCGCCGGGTCCTCTCCGGCGAGCTCGCCCCGCAGCGGGCGATCGAGACCGGCGTCGTCGAGGTGCTGAGCGGGCGCCGCGACCTCCTCGACCGCTTCGCGAGCACGTTCCACCTCGCCGCGTGAGGTCGGTGGCCGCCACCTAGTGGGCGGCGGCCTCCGACCCCGACGCGGACTCCGACCCGGTGCCGGCCGACGCGGACCGACCTCGGCGCAGCCGGCGGTACACGTACATCGTGATGATCGCGGACACGACCGTCACCACGGCGAAGACGATCCCGAGGACGAGCTCGTCGATCACCGCGATGAAGACGACGGTGACGAACAGGGACAGAATCGTGCCGATGGTGCCGATCCCGACGTTGAGCTTGAGCTCGCTCTGCTTCTCCGGCGAGCTGTCCGGCAGCGCGGCGGGGTTGCGGGCCAGGGAGGGGTCCATGGCGGAATAGATACCCGACCCGGGGTCGTCCGTCACTGCCACCCGCCGAACGTCACCGGCCCGACGTCACGACGACGTCCGGGGTGTCCGTCGCGCGAACCCCGAGGCGCGGCTGACCGGCCGCTCGACGGCCGCGCGGACCGCCTCGGCCGAGCCGACCACCCGGACGCTCGTGCGGGCCCGGGTGACCGCGGTGTACAGCAGCTCGCGGGTCAGCAGCGGCGACTCCGGGGGCGGCAGCAGCACGCTGACCCGGGCGTACTGGCTGCCCTGGGCCCGGTGGACGGTCATCGCGTGCACCGTCTGCACCCCGCCGAGCAGGGCGGGCGCGCGCTGCAGCGGGGTGCCCCCGCGGCTGAACACGGCCATCGGGCGCGTCCCGCCGCCGGGCGCGGGGAGCTCGACGACGACGCCGGTGTCGCCGTTGTAGAGCCCGAGGTCGTAGTCGTTGGCCGTGACGAGCAGCGGCCGCCCGGGCCACCACTCGGCACCCGCCGCGCGGTCGGCGTCGACCAGGACGTCGCCGTCGGAGTCGGCCCGGTCGAGCCAGCGCTCGACCTGCACGGCCCACCGCGCGACGCCGTAGGGCCCGCGCCGGTGCGCGCAGAGCAGTCGG
This sequence comes from Actinomycetospora sp., assembly GCF_055612215.1. Classification (NCBI taxonomy): domain Bacteria; kingdom Bacillati; phylum Actinomycetota; class Actinomycetes; order Pseudonocardiales; family Pseudonocardiaceae; genus Actinomycetospora; species Actinomycetospora sp. The sequence goes on from NZ_JBVPVA010000227.1 coordinate 3,634, forward strand.
TGCTCCTCGGCCTGCTCGAGCGCGGTCACCGCGTCCCCGCTCCGGGCCGCGATGGCGACCTCCCGCGCGCCGCCCACGACCTCTGCGCGCAGTCCCTGGAGGCCGGCGGGCTCCCGCTCGGTCAGGGTCGCGGCGTCGTCGTACTCCACGAACTCCAGCGACGCCGCGCCACGCAGGCACTCGAGGGCGGCGTCGGCGTCCCCGGCGCGGATCGCGGCGGCGAGCGCGGCGATGTCGTCGTTGTTGCGGTAGTTCCGCTCGAGCCGGACGACCCCGTTGGAGCCGGGCCGCGCGGTGCACCCGATGGCGTCGAGCGCGGTGTCCACGGCGTCGGAGCGGGCCTGCGCGCCGGCGCCGAGGTCGGGGGCGTTGACCAGGTCGCCCAGCACGGCGCCGGCCTCGACGGAGGCGAGCTGGTCGGGGTCGCCGACGAACACCAC
>NZ_JBVPVA010000272.1:0-1060 GCF_055612215.1 Actinomycetospora sp.
GTCGGCGGCGGAGTCGAACGCGCGCACCGAGATCTCGTGCGTGCGGATGTGGTCGGGGTGCGGGTAGCCGCCGTTCTCGTCGTACGTGGTGATCACGTGGGGACGGAACGCGCGGATCTCGCGGACGAGGCGCTGCACGCCCTCGTCCATCGGGGTCAGCGCGAAGCAACCCTCGGGCAGCGGGGGCAGCGGGTCGCCCTCGGGCAGCCCGGAGTCGACGAACCCGAGCCAGCGGTGCGCCACGCCCAGGATCTCGGCGGCGCGCGCCATCTCGGCCCGGCGCACGCCCATCATGTCCGCGAGCACCTCGGGGCGGTCCATGGCGGGGTTGAGGATGCTGCCCGCCTCACCCCCGGTGCACGTGACCACCATGACCTCGACGCCCTCGGCGACGTATCGCGCACAGGTCGCCGCGCCCTTGCTCGACTCGTCGTCGGGGTGCGCGTGCACCGTCATCAACCGCAGCTGATCTCCCACACCATCCATCATCCCCTCCACCCCCGACAGCCTGCCGAGCCGTGGGGTCCCGACCCCCGCGAGGACACGATCGTCGCAGGTGGCGAAGGCTCTGTGAGATTCCGCGAAGATCCGGGAACCTCCTGGGGGCGTCGTTCGTACGGGTCCCCCGGGCCCCCCAACGTGTTAGTGTCGCCCGACACGGCCCGCATGCCGCGGGTCGTGTTTTTCCGTCTGTGGACGCCCCCGCCCCGGCCTCCCCGGCCGCGTGGAGCACCGACAGGCAGCCGCCCCGTGACCACGGGACCGGACCTCCGAGGAGTTGATCGCCGTGACCGAGACGCAGACCCAGGTGACCTGGCTCACCCAGGACGCTCACGACCGCCTCAAGGCCGAGCTCGACGACCTGGTGGCCCAGCGTCCCGCGATCGCACAGAAGATCAACGCCGCCCGCGAGGAGGGCGACCTCAAGGAGAACGGCGGCTACCACGCGGCCCGCGAGGAGCAGGGCGTGATGGAGGCCCGCATCCGCCACCTGCAGGAGCTGCTGCACACCGCGAAGGTCGGCGAGACGCCCACCGAGTCGGGGACCGCCGTCCCGGGC
>NZ_JBVPVA010000345.1:0-1538 GCF_055612215.1 Actinomycetospora sp.
CGGAACATCAGGATCCAGCGCAGGTCGCTCCACGACGAGGTCACCGAGAGGTCGCGCAGCATCCAGGTCCCGAGGGCCAGGATCGACAGGCCGACGACCGCCGGGATCCGTGGGCCGAACCGGTCGTAGATCCGTCCCGCCACCGGCATGAGCACGCCCATGACGACGGCCTGCGGGAGCAGCAGGAGGCCGGTGTCGAACGCACCCAGCCCCTGGGTCTGCTGCAGGAACAGCGGGATGAAGAACAGCACCCCGAACAGGCCCACCGAGAGCACCCCGATGAGGATCAACGAGTTCGTGAAGGCCCAGTACTTGAACACCCGGACGTTCAGCATCGGCTCGTCGACCTCGAGCTCGATCACGACGAACAGCGCGAGGCAGAGCGTGCCCACCGTGAAGAGGATCAACACGGGGTAGGACGTCCAGCCCCAGGACTCGCCCTCGGAGAGCGCCAGGAGCAGCGAGAACAGGCCGGAGGCGATCGCGGCGAACCCCAGGAAGTCGAACTTCTTGCCCTTGGACCCCTTCGGCAGCGGCAGCCAGACCAGCGCCGCGATCGCGCCGACGATGCCGATCGGCACGTTGATGAAGAAGATCAGCCGCCAGTTGACGTACTCGACGAGGTAGCCACCGAGGGTCGGGCCGACGGCGGGGGCGAACACGATGCCGAGCCCGTAGAGCCCCATCGCCGCGCCGATCTTCTCGCGCGGCACGAGCCGGTAGACCATCGACAGGGCCACCACGGGGATGATCCCGCCGGGGATCGCCTGGATGATGCGGAAGACGATCATCGAGTTGATGTCCCACGCGAGCCCGCAGAGCGCGGACCCGGCGCCGAACGCGACGAGCGCCCCGACGTAGGCCCGGCCGAGGCCCAGCCGCTCGCCCAGCCAGGCGCTCGCCGGCACGATCACGCCCAGGGCGAGCGAGTACGCCGTCGAGACCCATTGGATCTGGTCGGTCGTGGCCCCGAAGTCCTTCTGCATCGACGGGATCGCGACGTTGACGATGCTGACGTCGAGGACCGACATGAACATGCCGGTGACGAGGACGAGCAGGGACAGCAGCCACGGCGTGGCCGACCCGCGCGCCGGGGCCGCGGCGGGCGCGGCGGCCGGCGCCGACGCGGGGGGCGAGGCCGGTGGGGCCGAGGGCCGCAGCGCCGTCGTCGTCCCGCCGCGGGGGGTGTCCGCCTGCTCCTGCGGGGACGCGGCGGGGGCCGTCGTCTCCGGAGCCGCCGGTGTGGTCGTCACCACGCCAGTGTGACAGCGTTTCCCTGCGCAAGTATCAGTGGCGTGATCCTCCAGCCCACCACTCCCCGCTGATCCGCATCGGCTCCGGGTCGTCCGGGAGCGCGAGGGTCCGCCGGGCCGTGGCGCGGTGGCCGAGGAAGACGGGCCGGTTCGCGTGCCCGAAGAGCAGGGGCAGCAGCTCCGCCGCGCGCACCACGCCGTACCAGCCCGACGCGGCCGGGGCCTCGCCGAACGCCGTCACCGGGTCGGGTCGCACGGTCGGCCCGGCGACGACGAGCGGGGTCG
>NZ_JBVPVA010000450.1:0-4018 GCF_055612215.1 Actinomycetospora sp.
GTGCCGCCCCCCGGCCCGGCGCCCTCGGGAGCGGGCCCGACCATGTGGCACGACGCCGTCGTCGACCCGGGCGCCGGCACCGACCCCGCGACCGCGGGAACCGGCCTCGGCACCCTCACCACCGGCTGGTACCCGGTGCCCCCCGTGCTCGCCGGCGACCCGACGCCCGCCACCAACGTCGTCGTCCCGATCGCGGGGAACGACCCGGACAAGCAGCGGCTGGTGCTCGAGTTCGGCTACGGCCCCGCCGCCGCGCCCACCCGCACCGTCGCGACCACGGTCAACCCCGCCCCGGGCCTGACCGCGCGGCAGTGGCAGGAGGTGCCGGTGCTGCTGCCGGCCGACCGGCCGAGCTCGGTGCGGATCGTGGCCGAGGACAAGGTCGCGGGGCCGGACACCGCGCTGGCCGTCGCCCCGCCGCACCTCGGCGCGATGCAGCCGGTCCAGACCCTGACCGGGCCCGACGAGACGTCGACCGTGCCCGTCTTCGCCGACCAGCTCTCCGCGGCGCTGTGGCCCTGCGTGGACCAGGTGGCAGTGCGGGACGGGATCGCCCCGACGCCGCAGGTGCGCCTCTCGGCCGCGGAGAACACCCCGGACTTCATCCTGACCAACCCGACCTACGAGTCGTGGGGCGGCACGATGGTCCAGTCCGAGCGGACGTGGGCCACGGTGCGGATCTTCTCCGGGGTCACCCCCGGCGGGCCGCCGACGCTGCAGTGGGGCAACGTCGACCGGATCGTCTACGACCACCCCGTCGACGGCTACGACCTCACCGTGGGCCGGGTCTCGCGTGGCGGCCTCACGCGGTTCCCGACCCTCGCGAGGGAGGCGTACTCCGGCCGCGAGTACCTCGGCTGATGCGGTCCTCGGCGCGGGTCGTGGCGCTGGTCGCCGGCCTGGTCTCGGTGCTCGCGGCGCTGGCGTTCCCGTTCGCCCCGGTGACCCGGCCCGACGTCACCTACTCGTGGCCGGCACCGGGCTCGTCCTCCCCGGCGCCCGCGGCGATCCCGATGCTGCCCTACCAACCCCTCACGACGACGGCGTCGGTCGGCTGCGACGCCGCGCGGGCGGTGGCCCCGGGGACGGTGCTGCTCTCGACCACGCCGCCCCGCCCCGACCCGCTGGCCGAGCCGTTGCAGGGCCTGACGATGACGGCGGGGCCCGGGCCGGCGGTGTCGGTGGCGCTCGGGGGGCACGACGTGGCGCCGGTGACGCTGCCGCCCGGCCCGTGCACCGTGCGGCTGGTCAGCGGGATCGCCGCGACGACGGTGACTCTGGAGGCGCCGTCCGGGTCGCGGCAGGTGGCGCGGCTCGAGGGGGACACCCGGCCCGCGGTGGCCGGGGCGTTCACGGGGGCGGCGTCGTCGGCCGGGGTGTCGCTCGCAGTGGTGGCCGACACCCGCTTCCAGACCTCGGCGGGCGGACTGAAGATCGCGCTCGGTGGGCTGGCCGTCGTGGCGTTCGCGGTGGCGCTGGGTGCGGTGGTGGTGGCTGGCCGCCGTCGGGAGGCCTCTCCGAGTGAAAGCGAAGCGTCGACGCTTGCAGCCAGTGGCAGTGAAGCCCCGTCGTCGACCACCCCGAGACCCCGGATCGTCGACGTCGGCGTCGTCCTCGGCCTGCTGCTGTGGCAGGTGATCGGCCCGCTCACCGTCGACGACGGCTACATCGCGGGCATCGTCCGCTCGCGCACCCAGAACGGACAGGTCGGCACCGTCTTCCGGTGGCTCAACTCCCCCGAGACGCCGTTCGGCTGGTTCTACGACGTCCTCGCGCTCATCGCCCGCGCCGACCCCGCCCCGTTCTGGCTCCGCCTCCCGGCCACCGTGCTCGCGATCGTCGGCTGGTTCCTGCTCACCCGCGCCGTCCTGCCGACGCTCGGCCTCGAGCGCCTCCCCCGGCTCGTGCCGTGGCTCGCGGGCGTCGTCTACCTCGCGTGGTGGCTGCCCTACGACCTCGGTGTCCGCCCCGAGCCGTGGGTCCTCGTCGGGTCGACCGCGGTGCTCGTGCTGACCGAGCGGGCGGTCGAGCGGCGGTCGGTGACCCCGCTCGTCGTCGCGCTGCTGCTCGCCGGGATCACGCTCGCCGTCACGCCCACCGGACTGATGGCCTTCGCCCCCCTGGTGGCCGCGGTCGTCCCGCTGGTGCGCCTCGTCCGGGCCGACCGCCTGGGTGTCGCCGCGCTCGCCGTCGTCGGGATCGCGGCGCTGGGCCTCACGCTCGTCCTCGTCTACGCGGACCAGACGTGGGCCTCCGTGCTCGACTCGGTCGGCATCCGCACCCTCATCGGCGGCGACCGGCCCTGGACCGACGAGTACGTGCGCTACACCTCGCTGCTCACGGTCGGCGACGCCGAGGGCAACCTCGGCCGCCGTGCCCCGGTGCTCCTCCTCGCGCTCGCCCTGGGCGCGCTCGCGTTCGTCCGCTCCGTGCCCCGGTCACCGGCCGCGCACCGCATCGTCGTCACCACCCTGCTCTCGCTCGTGGCGCTCGCGTTCACGCCGACCAAGTGGACGCACCACTTCGGGGCCTTCGCCGTGCTGGGGACCGCGACGACCCTGCTGGCCCTCGACGCCTGGCTGCGCGCGCCCGCCGACGCGGAGCGGGCCCCGCGACGGGCGGCGTGGGCGGTGGCGCTGGCCGCGGGCGCCTCGGGGCTCACGCTCGCCGGCTTCAACCAGTGGCACTGGATCTCCAGCTACGCCATCACCTGGTCGACGATCTCCCCGCAGCTCGGCGGGGTGCGCTTCGCCGACGCCGTGCTGGTGCTCGGCGTGGTCCTCGCCCTCGCCTGCGCCGTCGTCGCGGTCCGCCGCACCCTCGGCCGTGAACGCCGGGAAACTGACACCGGACGTCAGCAACGAGGCGTCTCCGACGTCCGGCTCCTCGGGCTCGCCCCCACGCTCGCCCTGGCCGTCGTCGTGCTCGTGGTGGCCATCGAGGTGCTCTCGTTCGCCCGCACCGCCGTGCAGCGCCGCGACTCCTACACGCTCGCCTCCGACTCGGTCGCCTCGCTGCACGGGCGCTCCTGCGGGATCGCCGACCGGCTCCGCGTCGAGGCCGATCCCGCCGCCGGCCTCCTCACCGCCGCCGGTCCCGGCCCCGCCGCGCAACCCACCGCCGCCATGTCCGGCGTCGCCCTCCCCGGCTGGCGCGGCCCCGGCGTCACCACCGCCTGGTTCGGCCTGCCGCTGACCCGCGCCGCCCGGCCGGACACCCCGATCGTCGTGACGCTGACCGGCCCGGTCGCCCACGGCGACGTCGTCGCCGAGCTCGGGTCCCGTGCCCCCGACGGCACCGTCACCGACGTGACCCGCGTGCCCCTCGACGAGGAGGCGACGCAGTTCTCCGTGTCCGCCTCGGTCGACGCCCCCCGCGCCCGGGACCTGCGCCTCGACCCCGCCCTCGCCTCGACCCACACCGCGATCCGGCTCGTCAGCGCGGCCGACACGCCCGTCGACCAGGGCTTCACCGTGCCGCGCCTTCCGGTGACGGTGCCGTTCGCGCAGGTCCTGCCCCCCGGCGTGCCCGCCGCCGTCGACTGGCCCGGCGCGTTCCTGTTCCCCTGCACGCCGTTCCCGCTGCTCCGCGACGGGATCGCCACGCTGCCCGGATGGCGGGTCTCGACCGACGCCCGCAGCGAGGCGCAGTCGGGCTACATCAGCTACACCGCCTCCCAGGGCGGGCCGTGGACGACCGCGCGGGCGCTCGTCGCGCAGGTCCGCTACCCGGTCTACCTGCCGGGCCTGCCACTCACCGACATCGCGAGCCTCGAGCGCTGGGTCCCGACGAGCCCGCTGGTCGCGCCGACGATCACGCGTGGCGACGTCGGGCAGTCCGGCCTCACGACGCCGGGGCCGCTCTCGATCGGGGAGAGCTAGGCGCCGCCGCCCGCGTGGACCTGACCGCCAGCAGGGCCCTCGACGGCGCGCGCTAGCCTCGATCCCGATGCCTCGCTCCGTGAAGACCCTGGTCGGCTGGGCCCGGACCGCGCCGAGCCGGGCCACCGTGCTGTCCG